>NZ_JAKWFH010000009.1:0-165458 GCF_029522185.1 Burkholderia sp. IO2
GCGTCGCGCCGGCCCGAAGCGCGGCGCCGACGGCCGGCTCGCGCAGCCCGCGGCCGCCGCGCCCGACGCCGACGGCGCCGCCGCGAGCGACGAGGCAGGCGCGGCCGGTGCGAAGCGCAAGAAGAAGCCGGCCGCCGACAAGCCGGTGAAGACCGCCGACAAGCTCGCGAAGCTCGGGCTCACGCGTTCGATCGATCTCGTGCTGCATCTGCCGATGCGCTACGAGGACGAGACCACGCTCACGCCGATCGGCGAGTTGTTGCCGGGCAGCATCGCGCAGACCGAAGGCGTCGTGTTCGACAACGAGGTCGCGTACCGGCCGCGCCGCCAGCTCGTCGTGAAGATCCGGGACGACGACGGCGAGCAGCTCGTGCTGCGCTTCCTGAATTTCTACGGGTCGCAGGTCAAGCAGATGGCCGTCGGCCAGCGGCTGCGCGTGCGCGGCGACGTGCGCGGCGGCTTTTTCGGGATGGAGATGGTGCATCCGGCCGTGCGCGTCGTCGAAGCGGATGCGCCGCTGCCGCAGGTGCTCACGCCCGTCTACCCGAGCACGGCCGGCGTGTCGCAGGCGTATCTGCGCAAGGCGATCGAGAACGCGGTCGAGCGCACGCCGCTGCCCGAGCTCTTGCCGCCAGAGATCCAGCGCGATTACCTGAAGCCGCTCGACGTGCCGACGCTCGAGCAGGCGGTGCGCATCCTGCACCACCCGCGTGTCGATTCGGACGAAGCCGCGCTGATGGACGGCTCGCATCCGGCGTGGACGCGCATCAAGTTCGAGGAACTGCTCGCGCAGCAGCTGTCGCTCAAGCGTGCGCACGAGGAGCGCCGCACGCGAGCCGCGCCCGCGATGCCGCGCCGCACCGCGCGCGATGCCGACGCGCTGACCACGCGCCTTTACGCGGCGCTGCCGTTCACGCTGACGGGCGCGCAGGCGCGCGTCGTCGACGAGATCGCGCACGACCTCACGCTCGCGCACCCGATGCAGCGGCTGCTGCAGGGCGACGTCGGCAGCGGCAAGACGGTCGTCGCGGCGCTGGCCGCCACGCAGGCGATCGACGCCGGCTACCAGGCCGCGCTGATGGCGCCCACCGAAATCCTCGCGGAACAGCACGCGCGCAAGCTGCGCGCATGGCTCGAGCCGCTCGGCGTCACGGTCGCGTGGCTCGCGGGCAGCCTGAAGGCGAAGGAGAAGCGCGCGGCGATCGAGGCGGCCGCGCTCGGCACCGCGCAGCTCGTGATCGGTACGCACGCGATCATCCAGGACACGGTCGAATTCGCGCGGCTCGGCCTCGTGATCGTCGATGAGCAGCACCGCTTCGGCGTCGAGCAGCGTCTCGCGCTGCGTGCGAAGGCCGCGAACGCGGCCAACGGCGCGCGCGACTTTCAGCCGCACCAGCTGATGATGTCGGCCACGCCGATTCCGCGCACGCTCGCGATGACGTACTACGCGGATCTCGAAGTGTCGACGATCGACGAGTTGCCGCCCGGCCGCACGCCGGTGCTGACGCGCGTCGTCGGCGACGCGCGGCGCGACGAGGTGATCGCCCGCGTGCGCGAGGCCGCGCTCACCGGGCGCCAGGTGTACTGGGTGTGCCCGCTGATCGAGGAGAGCGAGACGCTGCAGTTGCAGACGGCCGTCGAAACCTACGAGACGCTGGCCGCGGCGCTGCCCGAGCTGAAGGTCGGGCTCGTGCACGGCCGGCTGTCGCCGGCCGACAAGGCGGCCGTGATGGAGGCGTTCACGCGCAACGAAGTGCAGCTGCTGGTCGCGACGACGGTGATCGAGGTGGGCGTCGACGTGCCGAACGCGTCGCTGATGGTGATCGAGCACGCGGAACGTTTCGGCCTCGCGCAGTTGCACCAGCTGCGCGGCCGGGTCGGGCGCGGCACCGCGGCGTCGGTGTGCGTACTGCTGTACAGCGGGCCGCTGTCGCTCACCGGCCGCGAGCGGCTGAAGACGATGCGCGAGACGACCGACGGCTTCGAGATCGCGCGGCGCGACCTCGAAATCCGCGGCCCGGGCGAATTCCTCGGCGCGCGCCAGTCGGGCGCGGCGATGCTGCGTTTCGCGAACCTCGAGACCGACGGCTGGCTGATCGACCCGGCCCGCGAGGCCGCGGCGCGGCTGATTGCCGCGTACCCGGAGGTCGTCACGCAGCATCTCGCGCGCTGGCTCGGCGCGCGCGAACAGTACCTGAAGGCCTGATCGAGCGGCCCGGGGCCGGATCGAAAGCCGCCGATCGACGCCAATCGACGCCTTGCGATGCAGAGAAACTTGGCGAACCGGTGCCAACAGGTGTATAAATTAAACCTATCGCCTGTATATCTCTGATTGACCCACAATGACGCTGACTGAATTGAAATACATCGTCGCGGTTGCGCGCGAGCGGCATTTCGGCCGCGCGGCCGAAGCGTGCTTCGTGAGCCAGCCGACGCTCTCGGTGGCGATCAAGAAGCTCGAAGACGAGCTCAACGTGCAGATTTTCGAGCGCGGCGCGAGCGAAGTGAGCGTGACGCCGATCGGCGACCAGATCGTCACCCAGGCGCAGCGCGTGCTGGAGCAGACCTTCGCGATCAAGGAGATCGCGAAGCAGGGCAAGGACCCGCTCGTCGGCCCGTTCCGCCTCGGCGTGATCTACACGATCGGGCCGTACCTGCTGCCGACGCTCGTCAAGCAGATGATCCAGCGTGTCCCGCAGATGCCGCTGATGCTGCAGGAGAACTACACGCTGAAGCTGCTCGAACTGCTGAAGCAGGGCGAGATCGACGCCGCGATCATGGCGCTGCCGTTCCCCGAAACCGGTCTGATGGTGCGGCCGCTGTACGACGAGCCGTTCGTCGTCGCGCTGCCGGCGGGCCACCCGTGGGAGAAGCGCGACGAGATCGACGCCGAGGACCTGAAGCAGGAAACCATGCTGCTGCTCGGCAACGGCCACTGCTTCCGCGATCACGTGCTCGGCGTGTGTCCGGAACTGATGCGCTTCTCGCAGACGGCCGACGGCATCCAGAAGACCTTCGAGGGCTCGTCGCTCGAAACCATTCGCCACATGGTCGCGAGCGGCGTCGGCATCACGGTGCTGCCGCGGATGTCGGTCGCCGAGATCGGCCCGCGCGCGAACGGTCCCGATGCCGAACTGCTGTCGTACGTGCCGTTCAACGAACCGGTGCCCGATCGGCGTGTGGTGCTCGTATGGCGCAAGAGCTTCACGCGGATGCCCGCGATCGACGCGATCAGCGACGCCATCTCTGCCTGCGAGCTGCCCGGCGTCGCGAAGCTCGACATGCCGGCCACGATGAATTGACGCACCCGCGCATGCGGGTGTGGCGGCATGATGAACGGGGCCTTGCGACCCCGTTTATTTTTCCCTATCGCATAGATGAAATTTATCAAATTCAAATAATTGATAGATGTAGATAGAATCCTCTACATGGATCGGCGTCGTAGCCGACGTGCGGGATGCACGTTGAATGCAAACGTCAAAGGAGGATGTCATGATGCGGTCGGTATTGCAGCACGCGCAACGGAACATCCCGTCGCGCGACATGGTCGTACATCGCGCCAGGGCGGCGGTTCGCGGCCTGCGTCCGATTGCGTTCGCGTACCTGGCGGACCGTGTGTATGGCGGATGAGTGCCGCCGCGCACCGGTCCTGTTCCCCCGATTCACCCGCCGTCAAGCCATGAGGGAGCATTGCATGTCCGATACCCGAAAAACCACCCGCCGCGCCGGCATGACGACTGCCGGCCGCCGCGTCCCCGAGCGCCCCGCCTGCGGCGCGTTGCAGCGGGAACGCGTGCCGAAGGCCGCGCACGACATCCCGTAGTACGACAGGAGAAGCCGCCTGTTCCGTTTCTTACCCCCCGCAATGCTCCACGAACCGCGCCCGGCACGTGGGGGCCTACGAGCAAGTAAAGGAGAAAAAGCATGTCGAACGAAACCAAGTGCCCGTTCAACCACACCGCAGGCAGCGGCACGACGAACAAGGACTGGTGGCCGAATCAGCTGAACCTCAACGTCCTGCATCGGCATTCGGCGCTGTCCGATCCGATGGACCCGGATTTCGACTACGCCGAGGCGTTCAAGAAGCTGGATCTCGCCGCGGTGAAGCAGGACCTGCACGCGCTGATGACGACGTCGCAGGACTGGTGGCCGGCCGACTTCGGCCACTACGGCGGTCTGTTCGTGCGCATGGCGTGGCATAGCGCGGGCACGTACCGCACGGCCGACGGCCGTGGCGGCGCGGGCGGCGGGCAGCAGCGCTTCGCGCCGCTCAACAGCTGGCCGGACAACGTGAGCCTCGACAAGGCGCGTCGCCTGCTGTGGCCGATCAAGCAGAAGTACGGCCGCAACATCTCGTGGGCCGACCTGCTGATCCTGACCGGCAACGTCGCGCTCGAATCGATGGGCTTCAAGACGTTCGGCTATGCCGGCGGCCGCGTCGACACGTGGGAACCGGACGACGTCTACTGGGGCTCGGAAAAGATCTGGCTGGAACTGAGCGGCGGCCCGAACAGCCGCTACACGGGCAAGCGCGAGCTCGAAAGCCCGCTCGCCGCGGTGCAGATGGGCCTGATCTACGTGAACCCGGAAGGTCCGGACGGCAACCCCGACCCGGTCGCCGCCGCGCACGACATCCGCGAGACGTTCGCGCGGATGGCGATGAACGACGAGGAAACGGTCGCGCTGATCGCGGGCGGTCACACGTTCGGCAAGACGCACGGCGCCGGCCCGGCCTCGAACGTCGGCCCCGAGCCGGAAGCCGCGGGCCTCGAGGAGCAGGGGCTCGGCTGGAAGAGCACCTTCGGCACCGGCAAGGGCAAGGACACGATCACGAGCGGCCTCGAAGTCACGTGGACCTCGACGCCGACGAAGTGGAGCAACGACTTCTTCAAGCACCTGTTCAGCTACGAGTGGGAGCTCACGAAGAGCCCGGCCGGCGCGCACCAGTGGGTCGCGAAGGATGCGGACGAGGTGATTCCCGATGCGTACGACGCGTCGAAGAAGCATCGCCCGACGATGCTGACGACCGACCTGTCGCTGCGTTTCGACCCGGCCTACGAAAAGATCTCGCGCCGCTTCTACGAGAACCCGGCCGAATTCGCCGACGCATTCGCACGTGCGTGGTTCAAGCTGACGCACCGCGACATGGGTCCGCGCTCGCGCTACCTCGGCCCGGAAGTGCCGGCGGAACACCTGCTGTGGCAGGACCCGATTCCGGCCGTCGATCATCCGCTGATCGACGACGCCGACGTCGCCGCGCTGAAGGCGAAGGTGCTGGCCACGGGCCTGTCGGTGTCGCAGCTCGTGTCGACCGCCTGGGCGTCCGCGGCGACGTTCCGCGGGTCGGACAAGCGCGGTGGCGCGAACGGCGCGCGCATCCGCCTCGCGCCGCAGAAGGACTGGGAAGTGAACCAGCCGGCGGCGCTGGCGGCGGTGCTCGAAACGCTCGAAGGCGTGCAGAAGGCGTTCAACGATGCGCAGACGGGCGGCAAGAAGGTGTCGCTGGCCGACCTGATCGTGCTGGCCGGTGCGGCCGGCGTCGAGCAGGCGGCGAAGAACGCGGGCATCGCGATCACGGTGCCGTTCGCGCCGGGCCGGATGGATGCGTCGCAGGAAGAAACCGACGTCGACGCGATGGCCGTGCTCGAGCCGCTCGCCGACGGGTTCCGCAACTACCTGAAGCACCCGTACAAGACGCCGGCAGAGGCGCTGCTGGTCGACAAGGCGCAACTGCTGACGTTGACGGCGCCGGAGATGACCGTGCTGGTCGGCGGCTTGCGCGTGCTCGGCGCGAACGTCGGCGACTCGAAGCACGGCGTGTTCACCGATCGTCCGGGCACGCTGTCGAACGACTTCTTCGCGAACCTGCTCGACATGCGCACGGAATGGAAGCCGGTGTCGGCCGCGAACGACGTGTTCGAAGGGCGCGATCGCGCGACGGGCGCGGTCAAGTGGACGGGCACGCGCGTCGACCTGATCTTCGGCTCGCACTCGCAACTGCGCGCGCTGGCCGAGGTGTACGGCAGCGCGGATGCGCAGGAGAAGTTCGTGCGCGACTTCGTCGCCGCCTGGAACAAGGTGATGAACCTCGACCGCTTCGACCTCGCATGAACCTGGCCGTGATGCGGTGATGCAGTAAAGCAGTGATGCAGTAACCTGAAACGGCCGGTCGAACGACCGGCCGTTTCTTCTCTGAACGATGTCTTGTCGAAGGAGTGACCATGACGCAAATGATGCTCAACATGCGTGCCGCCGCGTCGCCCATTCTGCGCTCGCCGGTCGAACTGGCGCGCTACGCCGTCGGCTTCGCGATCGTCGTCGGCGGGGCGGTGGAGCTGGTCTCGCAGGCGCTGCACGCGCTCGCGCCGGTCGTGTCGGCCGCAGGCGGCTGACGACAACGATGGCAGCGAGGGCAGCGACGATTTCGCGACGCTAGACTGGCGAGTCGCGAACGGATGCCGCGCGACGCGGCATGCGGATTGCTCGACGCATTTTCGCCGGTTCAACATTTCGAATGAGGAGTCCCGAAGATGGCCAAGAAAGGCAACGCCACGCAGATCAACATCGGTATCAGCGACAAGGACCGCAAGAACATCGCGGACGGCCTGTCGCGCCTGCTCGCCGATACGTTTTCGCTGTACCTGAAGACCCACAATTTCCACTGGAACGTGACCGGACCGATGTTCAACACACTGCACCTGATGTTCGAGGAGCAGTACAACGAACTGTGGCTCGCGGTCGATTCCGTCGCGGAACGCATTCGCACGCTGGGCGTCGTCGCGCCCGGCACGTTCGGCGAGTTCGCGAAACTGTCGTCGGTGCCGGAAGCGAAGGGCGTGCCGGCCGCCGAGGAAATGATCCGTCAGCTCGTCGAAGGGCACGAGGCGGTCGTGCGCACCGCGCGTGAAATCTTCCCCATCGCCGATGCGGCGAGCGACGAGCCGACCGCGGACCTGCTGACCCAGCGCCTGCAGACGCATGAAAAGACCGCATGGATGCTGCGGTCGCTGCTCGCGTAAGCCGCACGCGGCCGGGGACGGCAGGCCGGCCTGCTTCGGAGCGGCTTTGCATCTGTCCCCGGATTGATGCGCGCCGCTGCGTGGCCGCGCGTAGCGGGTCGCGGTGGCCCGCCGGCCCGCTGCGGTCACCGGCCGCGCGGCGCGCCGACATGACGCGAAGCACCGCTCGGCTCTAAAATGCCGGGATTCTCTTCCCGGTGCTTCGCCATGCTTGCCCGCTTTCCCCTGTATCTGCGGCTCGTCCGGATGGACAAGCCGATCGGCAGCCTGCTGCTGCTGTGGCCGACGCTCAACGCGCTGTGGATCGCGTCGGACGGCCACCCGCGCTGGCCGCTGCTCGTGATCTTCACGCTCGGCACGCTGCTGATGCGCTCGGCCGGCTGCGCGATGAACGACTACGCCGACCGCGATTTCGACCGTCACGTGAAGCGCACGGCCGACCGGCCGCTGACGTCGGGCAAGATCCACGCATGGGAAGCCGTCGCGATCGCGGTCGGGCTGTCGTTCATCGCGTTTTTGCTGATCCTGCCGCTCAATACGCTGACGAAACAATTGTCGGTCGTCGCGCTGTTCGTCGCCGGCTCCTATCCGTTCATGAAGCGCTTCTTCGCGATTCCGCAGGCGTATCTCGGCATCGCGTTCGGCTTCGGCATCCCGATGGCGTTCGCGGCCGTGCAGGATACGGTGCCGATGCTGGCGTGGGTGATGCTGGTCGCGAACATCTTCTGGTCGGTCGCGTACGACACCGAATATGCGATGGTCGATCGCGACGACGACATCAAGATCGGCATCCGCACGTCCGCGCTGACGTTCGGTCGTTTCGACGTCGCGGCCGTGATGGCGTGCTATGCGATGACGCTCGGCATCTACGTGTGGATCGGCGTGACGCTCGGCTTCGGTCCCGCGTACTGGGTGGGCTGGGCGGCGGCGCTCGGCTGCGCGTTGTATCACTACACGCTGATCAAGGACCGCGAACGGATGCCGTGCTTCGCGGCGTTCCGCCACAACAACTGGCTGGGCGGCGTGCTGTTCGCGGGCATCGCCGCGCATTACCTGCTGGCGGGCAACTGAACGACACACCGCGCGCTTTTTCTCGCGGCGCCAACGAAAAAGCGACCTGACGGTCGCTTTTTTTACATCCGGCGCCGGCATGACCGGTGCCGCCGTCACGCTTACGCGCGGCCGAGCTCGTCGCCCATTTCCTTCGCGCGTGCTTCGGCCGCGAGCGCGCCGCGCACGATCGCGTCCTTCACGCCCTGCGCGTCGAACGCCGCGAGCGCGGCGGCCGTCGTGCCGCCCTTCGACGTCACGCGTTCGCGCAGCACGCTGGCCGGCTCGCCCGACTGCGCGGCCAGTTGCGCGGCGCCGGTGAACGTCGCGACCGCGAGCGCGCGGCCCTGCTCGTCGTTCATGCCGAGGCGGCGCGCGGCTTCCTGCAGCGCTTCGATGAAATAGAACACGTACGCGGGGCCGCTGCCCGAAATCGCGGTGACCGCATCGAGCTGCGCTTCGTCGTCGAACCACACGATCTCGCCGACCGCGCCGAGCACGTTCGACGCGAGTTCGCGGCCGGCGGCGTCGACGCCCGGCAGCGCGGCCAGGCCCGTCACGCCCATGCCGACCAGCGCGGGCGTGTTCGGCATCGTGCGCACGACGCGCGCGTAGCCGCCGAGCCAGCGGGCGAGATCCGTGCCGCGGATGCCGGCCGCGATGCTGATCACGAGCTGCGACTTCAGGTGCGGCGCCAGCGCCTGCGCGACGTCGTGCAGCACCTGCGGCTTCACCGCGAGCACGATCGCGTTGTAATCGGCGAGCGTCGCGTCGATCGCCGCGCCGGTGTGCACGCCGAATTGCTGTGCCGCGCGCGCGCGGACTTCTTCGTTGACGTCGATGGCATACAGGCCGTCCGCGGCGACGCCGCGCTTGATCAGGCCGCCGATCAGGGCCGCGGCCATGTTGCCGCCGCCGATGAATGCGATTTTCATGATGTCGGGAATGAGCGAGTGAGTGAACGGAAAGGCGGAAAAGGGCGCGGCGTTCAGTGCGAGTAATCGCGTGCGCCGAAGATCGCGGTGCCGACGCGCACGATCGTCGCGCCTTCGAGCACGGCGGCATCGAGATCGGCGGACATGCCCATCGACAGCGTGTCGAGCGGCAAGCCGCCGGCGCGCAACGTGTCGAACAACGCGCGCAGCGCGCGATGCGGCGCGCGTTGCGCGTCGGGGTCGTCGGCCGGTTCGGGAATCGCCATCAGGCCGCGCAGCCGCAGCGACGGCAGCGCGGCGACCGCCCGCGCGACTTCGGCCACGTCGGCCGGCGCGACGCCGCTCTTCGACGCCTCGCCGCTGATGTTCACCTGCACGCACACGTTGAGCGGCGGCAGGTGCGCGGGGCGCTGTTCCGACAGGCGCTGCGCGATCTTCAGCCGGTCGACCGAATGGACCCAGTCGAAGCGCTCGGCCACGGGGCGCGTCTTGTTCGATTGCAGCGGGCCGATGAAATGCCATTCGAGGCTCGCGCGCAGGTCGGCGAGCGCGTCGATCTTGTCGATCGATTCCTGCACGTAGTTTTCGCCGAAGGCGCGTTGGCCGGCCGCATGCGCGGCGCGCACGTCGTGGGCCGGGAACGTCTTCGACACGGCGAGCAGCGCGACGGTGGCGGGATCGCGGCCGGCCGCGCGGGCGGCGTCGGCGATGCGGCGGTGAACGGAGTCGAGACGGGCGGCGAGATCGGACATGACGGGCACGGAAGCAGGCACGGGAGCGGCACGGAAGCGGGCATGAAGCCGATGCGTCGCGATCCGCAGCGCATCGATCCGCTCATTATACGGACGCCGCGCGCGCCCGTTACGAGCGCGAACAGCCCCTAGCCGTACAGCAGATGCTCGACGAGCTGGACCCAGTGGGCGACCGGCACCTGCGTGCCGCTTTGCAGGTGCGCGATGCAGCCGACGTTGCCGGACACGATCATCTGCGGCTCGAGCGCCTGGAGCTTCAGCAGCTTCTGCTTGCGCAACCGGTACGACAGCGACGGCTGCGTCAGCGAGTAGGTGCCGGCCGAGCCGCAGCACAGATGGCTGTCGGCCGGCAGCCGCACGTCGATGCCGAGCGTCTCCAGCAGGCGCTCGACCTTGCCGCGCGATTGTTGACCGTGCTGCAGCGTGCACGGCGGGTGGTAGGCGACCGTATGGATCGCGCGGCGCCGCGCGATCGTCGCGAGTTCGGCCTCGAACGCGAGCAGCACGTCGGAGATGTCGCGCGTCAGCGACACGATGCGCTGCGCCTTCTCCGCGTAGGCCGGATCGTCGCGCAGCAGGTGCGCGTACTCGAGCACCGTCGCGCCGCAGCCCGACGCGTTCATCACGATCGCCTCGGCGCCCTGTTCGACGTGGGGCCACCACGCGTCGATGTTGCGACGTGCGTCGTCGAGCGCTTCGTCGTGATAGTTCAGATGCAGGCGGATCGCGCCGCAGCAGCCCGCGTCGGGCGCGACGACCGTCTCGATGCCGAGCGCGTCCAGCACGCGCGCGGTCGCGATGTTGATGTTCGGCAGCATCGACGGCTGCACGCAGCCGCCGAGCATCAGCATCTTGCGCGGATGCGTGCGGTGCGGCCATTCGAGCAGCCGCGTGCGCGGCGGCACCTTGTCGCGCAGCCGCTTCGGCAGCAGCGGCCGCACGTGCTGGCCGAGCCGCATCATCGGCGAGAACAGCGCGGCGTTCGGCACGACGCTCGCGAGCATGCGGCGCATCAGCCGCTGCTGCGCGGGGCGCTCCACCTGAGCTTCGACGTGCTTGCGGCCGATCTCGACGAGCCGGCCGTACTGGACGCCGGACGGGCAGGTCGTCTCGCAACTGCGGCAGGTGAGGCAGCGGTCGAGATGCTGTTGCGTGCTGCGCGTGACGGGTGCGCCTTCGACCATCTGCTTGATCAGGTAGATGCGGCCGCGCGGGCCGTCGAGTTCGTCGCCGAGCAGTTGATAGGTCGGGCAGGTCGCGGTGCAGAACCCGCAGTGCACGCACTTGCGCAGGATCGCGTCGGCCTCGTCGCCGTCGGGCGTATTGCGGATGAAATCGGCGAGATTCGTTTGCATCCAGCCCTCAGAGCTCAGGGTAAAGCCGGCCGCGATTGAAGATGCGCGCGGGATCGAACGCGCTTTTCAGCCCGCGGTGGATCTTCATCATCGGCGCCGGCAGCGGCGTGAACACGCCCGCGCTGCGGTCGTAGGTGTCGCCCGCGCGGAACAGCGTCGCATGGCCGCCGGCCTGCTTCGCGCTCATGCGCACGGTTTGCGCGTCGGCGTCGGTGATCCACCAGCGCTGCGCGCCGCCCCATTCCATCAACTGGGTGCCCGGCAGGTGCATCGGTTCGGTGATCGACGGCAGCGACAGGCGCCACAGCGCGTAGCCGGGCGGGATGCCGTTGAAGAACGGGTCGGTGTGCTCGCGCAGGCCGGACCAGAAACGCTCGGCCTCGACCGCGTCGACGACTTCGCCGCCGAGCAGCGTTTTCGCGGATTTGACGGCGGCTTCCGCGCCCGACAGGCGCAGCACGAGCGTGCCGTTGCGCCACGCGCTCGCGCTGACCGGCAGCGGATGGCCGCCCCATTCGTTGAGCTTGCGCACCGCGTCGGTCGCGGTCATCTCGAACTTCAGCGTGACTTCGGCGACGGGCATCGGCAGCACCTTGATCGACAGGTCGAGCATCAGCCCGAGCGTACCGAGCGCGCCGGCCATCAGCCGCGACACGTCGTAGCCGGCGACGTTCTTCACCACCTGCCCGCCGAAGCGCAGCATCTCGCCGCGGCCGTTCATCAGCGTGGTGCCGAGCACGAAATCGCGCGGAGCGCCGCAGGTGGCGCGGCGCGGGCCCGCGAGACCGGCCGCGACGCAGCCGCCGACGGTGGCCGCGCGCCCGAAATGCGGCGGTTCGAACGGCAGCATCTGGCCGCACGCGGCGAGGACGTTTTCAAGCTGCGCGAGCGGCGTGCCCGCGCGGACCGTGACGACGAGTTCGGCCGGGTCGTACGACACGACGCCCTGAAACGCGCGCGTGTCGAGTATTTCGCCCTCGAGCGCCTGGCCGTACCAGTCCTTGGTGCCGCCGCCGCGAATCCGCAGCGGCCGGCCGTCGGCACTGGCGGCGCGGATGCGCTCGGCCCATCCGGCGACGATGTCGTCCTCTTCCATGTTCCGTTGCTTTCTCGTCTCGTTGTCCGGTCGATTGTACCGGGGTGGCGCGATTCCACATCGCGACTATCCCTAAGCCCCGTATCGCGTGCGGCAGGCTCGCGCCGGCGCGCGAACGCGCCGCGCGGGCGCGGCAGACCCGCGGACCGCGGCCACCGGTGCGGGCCACGGCCCGCACGCCGCTCAGAAGCGCGGCAGGTCGGGGTGCGGCAACAGCCCGCCGCGCACGTGCTGGCGACCGTATTCCGCGCAGCGCGCACGGGTCGGGATGCCCTTGTCCGGGTTCAGCAGCCCGGCCGGATCGAACGCGCGCTTGACCGCGAAGAACGCGTCGCGCTCCTGCGGCGAGAACTGCACGCACATCGAATTGAGTTTTTCGATGCCGACACCGTGCTCGCCCGTCACGCTGCCGCCGAATTCCACGCAGCATTCGAGGATTTCCGCGCCGAACTGCTCGGCGCGGTGCAGCTCGTCCGGATCGTTCGCGTTGTACAGGATCAGCGGATGCATGTTGCCGTCGCCCGCATGGAACACGTTGATGCAGCGCAGCCCGTAGCGCGTTTCGAGCTGCTCGATGCGCGCGAGCAGCGGGCCGATCGCGCGGCGCGGCACGGTGCCGTCCATGCAGTAGTAATCGGCGGAAATGCGCCCGGCGGCCGGGAACGCGTTCTTGCGGCCGGACCAGAAGCGCAGCCGTTCATGTTCGTTGCGCGACACCTGGATGCGCGTCGCGCCGTGTTCGCGCAGCACGGCCGTCATCCGCACGATTTCCTCGGCGACTTCTTCCGGCGTGCCGTCCGATTCGCACAGCAGGATCGCCTTCGCGTCGAGGTCGTAGCCCGCGTGCGTGAACGCCTCGACGGCCTGCGTGGCCGGCTTGTCCATCATCTCGAGCCCGGCCGGGATGATGCCCGACGCGATGATCGCTGCCACCGCCTCGCCGCCCTTGACGACGTCGTCGAAGCTCGCCATCACGAGCTGCGCGGTCTGCGGCTTCGGGATCAGCCGCACCGTGACCTCGGTGACGATCGCGAACATCCCTTCGCTGCCGATCATCACCGCGAGCAGGTCGAGGCCCGGCATGTCGAGCGCGAGCGAGCCGAATTCGACGACCTCGCCGTCGATCGTCACCGCGCGCACGCGCATCACGTTGTGCACGGTCAGCCCGTATTTCAGGCAGTGGACGCCGCCGGAGTTTTCCGCGACGTTGCCGCCGATCGTGCACGCGATCTGCGACGACGGGTCGGGCGCGTAATACAGGCCGTACGGCGCGGCCGCTTCCGAGATCGCGAGGTTGCGCACGCCGGGCTGCACGGTCGCCGTGCGCGCGTACGGGTCGACTTCGACGATGCGCGTGAAGCGCGCGAGCGACAGCACGACGCCGAGCGCGATCGGCAGCGCGCCGCCCGACAGGCTCGTGCCGGCGCCGCGCGGCACGATCGGCACTTCCATGCGGCGGCAGATCTGCACGATCCGCTGCACTTGCGATTCCGTCTCGGGCAGCGCGACCGCGAGCGGCAGCCGGCGGTACGCGGACAGGCCGTCGCATTCGTACGGCGCCGTGTCCTCGTCGCGGTACAGCAGGCAGTGCGTCGGCAGCACGGCCATCAGCGCCTGCACGACTTCGCGCTGGCGCTGCGCGCGTGCGGCGCTCGACAGTTCGACGGGAGCGTTCATGAAGTCTCCTGCGTGAGGCGCGAGCTCGCGCCGCCGGTCAGCACGTGAAAATCTTGCCTGGATTCATCAGGTTGCGTGGATCGAGCGCGAGCTTGATCGCGCGCATCGTGTCGATCGCGTTGTCGCCGTGCTCCTTCGGCAGGAAGCGCATCTTGTGCAGCCCGACGCCGTGCTCGCCCGTGCAGGTGCCGCCCAGGCGCAGCGCGCGCTCGACGATCCGGTCGTTGATGTGTTCGGCTTCGGCGAGTTCCTCGGGCTTGTCGGGATCGATCAGGATCGCGACGTGGAAATTGCCGTCGCCGACGTGGCCGACGATCGGGCAGGGCAGCGACGACGCGCGCAGGTCGACCTCGGTTTCCTCGACGCACGCGGCGAGCTGCGAGATCGGCACGCACACGTCGGTCGTCACCGCGCGGCAGCCGGGCTTCAACTGCAGCATCGCGAAGTACGCGTTGTGGCGTGCGGACCAGAGCCGCGTGCGATCCTCGGGACGGGTCGCCCATTCGAAGCCCTGGCCGGCGTTCTGGCCGGCGAGCGCCTGCACGAGTTCGGCCTGTTCCTTCACGCCGGCATCGGTGCCGTGGAACTCGAAGAACAGCGTCGGCGCCTCGGTCAGCGTCAGGTTCGAGTGACGGTTGATCGAGCGCACCGCGAGCGCATCGACGAATTCGACGCGCGCGATCGGCACGCCGATCTGGATCGTCTCGATCACCGTGCGCACCGCGTCGCCCATCGTCGGGAACGTACAGATCGCGGCCGACACGGCCTCGGGCAGCGGGTGCAGGCGCAGCGTGATCTCGGTGATCACGCCGAGCGTGCCTTCGGACCCGACGAACAGGCGCGTGAGGTCGTAGCCGGCCGACGACTTGCGCGCGCGCGAGCCGGTTTTCACCACGCGGCCGTCCGCGAGCACCGCGGTCAGGCCGAGCACGTTCTCGCGCATCGTGCCGTAGCGTACGGCGTTGGTGCCCGATGCGCGGGTCGCGGTCATCCCGCCGATGCTGGCGTCGGCGCCCGGATCGATCGGGAAGAACAGGCCGGTGTCGCGCAGCGCTTCGTTGAGCGCCTTGCGCGTGATGCCCGGCTCGACCGTCACGGTCAGGTCTTCGGCGTTGATCGACAGCACGCGGTTCATTTCGGACAGGTCGAGCGACACGCCGCCGCGCACCGCGAGCAGGTGGCCTTCGAGCGACGAGCCGGCGCCGTACGGAATCAGCGGCACGCTGTAGAGCGAGCACAGCGACACGACCTCGCGCACGTCGTCGGTGCTGTGCGCGAACACGACGGCGTCGGGCAGTTGCGGATCGAACGGGGATTCGTCGCGGCCGTGATGGGCGCGGACCGCGTCGGCGGTCGACACGCGCTCGCCGAAGGCGGCGCGCAGTGCATCGAGCATGGCGGGGGGCAGCGGGCGGCGCGTGGCGGCCGGCGGGGCAGGGTGATTCACGAATGTCTCCTGACTGCTTGTCGAACTGTCGGCCCATTCTACGCTGTAACGTCCGCTGCGCCTGCCGCCGCGGGCTGCGATAATCGCGTTCCAGCCAACCGGGCCGCGTGGCGGCCGCGCACGAGAGGACATTCGCATGGGCAACCGCTTGAGCAAGATCGCGACGCGCACGGGCGACGACGGCACCACCGGCCTCGGCGACGGGCGGCGCATCGGCAAGGACGACGCGCGGATCGCCGCGATCGGCGACGTCGACGAACTGAACTCGAATCTCGGCGTGCTGCTGGCCGAGACGCTGCCGGACGACGTCCGCGCGGCGCTCGTCACGATCCAGCACGACCTGTTCGATCTCGGCGGCGAGCTGTGCATTCCCGGCCACGCGGTGCTCGACGACACGCATCTCGCCCGGCTCGACCGGTGGCTTGCCGACTACAACGCGACGCTGCCGCCGCTGAAGGAATTCATCCTGCCGGCCGGCTCGCGCGCGGCGTCGCTCGCGCACGTCTGCCGCACCGTGTGCCGCCGTGCGGAGCGCTCGATCGTCGCGCTCGGGCGTAGCGACACGCTCAATGACGCACCGCGGCGGTACGTGAACCGGCTGTCCGACCTGCTGTTCGTGCTGGCGCGCGTGCTGAACCGCGCCGGCGGCGGCGCCGACGTGCTGTGGGAACGCGGGCGCGTCCGCTAGCCCGCCGTCGCGTTTTTGCGCACTGCGACAATTTGCCCGGGGGACGTCCGTTTTTAAACATGTATTGTTTATGCATGTTTAACGGAGAACGAACATGACCCACATCACCGCTGACCAGATGGCCCGTGTGAAGGCCACCGCCCCCGTCCTCGCCGAGCACGGCGCGACGATCACGAAGCACTTCTACCAGCGCATGTTCGCGCGTCATCCGGAACTGAAGAACCTGTTCAACCAGACGCACCAGAAGACCGGCAGCCAGCCCGAGACGCTCGCGAAGGCCGTCTACGCGTATGCGGCGAACATCGACAACCTCGGCGCGCTGGGCGGCGCGGTGTCGCGCATCTCGCACAAGCACGCGAGCCTGAACATCCGCCCCGAGCATTACCCGATCGTCGGCGAGAACCTGCTCGCATCGATCGTCGAGGTGCTCGGCGACGCGGTCGATGCCGACACGCTCGAAGCCTGGCGCGTCGCATACGGCCAGCTCGCGCAGATCATGATCGGCGCCGAGGCCGATCTGTACGCGAACGCCGCGTGGAGCGGCTTCCGTCCGTTCAAGGTCGCGCGCAAGGTGCGTGAAAGCGACGAGATCACGTCGTTCTACCTGACGCCCGCCGACGGCGGCGAAGCACCGACGTTCGAGCCGGGCCAGTACGTCACGGTGAAGCGTTTCGTCGGCGAGCTCGGCGTCGACCAGCCGCGCCAGTACAGCCTGTCCGATGCGCCGCACGGCAAGTGGCTGCGCATCTCGGTGAAGCGCGAGGCCGGCAAGCCGGAAGCGATTCCGGCCGGCAAGGTGTCGACGCTGATGCACGATGGCGTCGAAGAGGGCGCGATCGTCGAAGTCACCGCGCCGATGGGCGACTTTTCGCTGAAGCGCGACGTGGATACGCCGGTCGTGCTGATCTCGGGCGGCGTCGGCATCACGCCGATGATGTCGATGGCGTCGGCGCTGATCGCGGCGGGCAGCCCGCGCGACGTGCGGTTCATCCACGCCTGCCGTTCGGGCGCGGTGCACGCGTTCCGCGACTGGCTGAACGACACCGTCGGCGAACACGCGAACGTGAAACGCACGGTGCTGTACGAACTGGTCGGCCCGAACGATCGCGTCGGCATCGACCACGACCTCGAAGGGCGCCTCACGCCGGAGCGCGTGCAGCAGTACGCGCTGGTGGCGGACGCCGATTACTACATCTGCGGGCCGGTCGCGTTCATGAAGGCCCAGCGCGACGCGCTCGTCGCGCTGGGCGTCGCGCCGGAGCGCGTGAACACCGAGATCTTCGGTTCGGGCGCGCTCGAGTGATGCGCGTACCGATGGTCTCCGGCCAATAAAAAAAGCCCGGCGCGAGCCGGGCTTTTTCGTTGCGGATGGCGCGTCAGGCGCGCAGCATCAAGGTGGGGTGATAGCGCCACACCTTGGCATCGGCGCTGATCAGCGGTGTCCCTTCATGGAGTGCCTGCGCGACCATCATGCGGTCGAATGGATCGGCATGATCGGGAAAGTCGGGCAGTACGGCGACGCCTTCGACGTGATCGCTGCTGATCGGCAACTCCGCAAAACCCGCAAGCCGAAAGGCCGAACGTGCATCTCTCGGATGGACGGGCAGATTGCCTGTGCGGTATTTGATCGCGATTTCCCAAATTGACGCGGCGCTGACGTACAGCGTGTTTTCGGGATGTTCGATCAACGCGGCCGCGGTTGCCGACAGTTGCGGCGCGCCTTCAGCCGCCCAGAGCGCGATGTGCGTGTCGAGCAGCAGCTTCACGGCGCGAGCCCGTGATCCGAGCTGGCATCGAAGTCGGCGGCGATCGATTCATCGCCGGCATTGAATGCGTCGACGCTTGTCGGGATATTCAATCCGGCCAGCAGCTGACGGGCTGCGCCGATCCGCTTCGGCGCGGCGTAAGGAACGATCCGGGCGACCGGATGCCCATTGCGGGCGATCACGACTTCGGACTCCCGCCCCAATTCAAGCGCTTCGACGAGGCTCGAAAGCCGCGACTTGGCATCGTGCATGTTGACGGTCGGCATGGTCGGCCTCTGATTAGCTAGGTAGTGTTAGCTAGTCAGGCAAGGCGACACGCCGACCGCAGGCTGGCCGGGTGGCCAATCTGCCGCCAGGCGAGGCCGTACGCGTCCTTCAGTTGCCGCTGCCGCGCGCGACGCGGCGCGCCTTCACCGATTCCGCGAGGCCTTCGAGCACCTTCACGCTGTCGTCCCACGCGATGCACGCGTCGGTGATGCTCTGGCCGTAGGTCAGCGCGCAGCCTTCCTTCAGGTCCTGACGGCCCTCGACCAGGTGCGACTCGATCATCACGCCGACGATGCGTTCGTCGCCGGCCGCGACCTGGCGGCCGATGTCGGCGCACACGGGAATCTGGTTCTCGTGCTTCTTCGAGCTGTTCGCATGGCTCGCGTCGATCATCAGACGCGCGGCGAGGCCGGCCTTGCCGATGTCCGCGCACGCGGCATTCACGCTGTCCGCGTCGTAGTTCGGCGCCTTGCCGCCGCGCAGGATCACGTGGCAGTCCTCGTTGCCGGCCGTCGACACGATCGCCGAATGGCCGCCCTTCGTCACCGACAGGAAATGGTGCGGCTGCGACGCGGCCTTGATCGCGTCGACCGCGATCTTCACGTTGCCGTCGGTGCCGTTCTTGAAGCCGACCGGGCACGACAGCCCCGACGCGAGTTCGCGGTGCACCTGCGACTCGGTCGTGCGCGCGCCGATCGCGCCCCACGAGATCAGGTCGGCGATGTACTGCGGGCTGATCATGTCGAGGTATTCGGTTGCTGCCGGCAGCCCCATTTCGTTGATCTGCAGCAGCAGCTCGCGCGCGGTGCGCAGCCCTTCGTTGATCTTGAAGCTATTGTCGAGGTGCGGATCGTTGATGAGCCCCTTCCAGCCGACCGTCGTGCGCGGCTTCTCGAAGTACACGCGCATCACGATTTCGAGTTCGCCCTTGAAGCGCTCGCGTTCCTTCACGAGCCGGCCCGCGTATTCGATCGCCGCCTTCGTGTCATGGATCGAGCACGGCCCGATCACGACGATCAGCCGGTCGTCCATCCCGTGCAGGATGCGGTGCATCGACTGGCGCGAGTGGTAGATCAGCTCGGACGCGGCTTCGGAGCACGCGAATTCGCGGATCAGGTGGGCGGGCGGCGTCAGTTCCTTGAGTTCGCGGATGCGGACGTCGTCGGTGTTGTGCGGGGGCATGCTGTTTCTCCTCATTTTCCGGGCGCCGTTCGGTCAGTGGGCGTGCGGCAGATTCATCGATTCGGGCGATTCAGTGGTGTCGGTCGGGGCTGCTGAACGGCTGCGGCGGCGACCGGCTGGCGAAGGGCGAAAAAAAACCGCCGGGTTCGCCGGCGGTTTTTTCGGGAATTTCGGTTGCGCTTTACGCGCCATCAACCCTCTCGATCCGCCAGCGGTCTGAGATACCAAAAAAAGTAAAAGTAAAACTTGGCGGACATGACGGAAATTCGGCTCGTCAAAAAAGTTGATTCGGAATTTATACCCCGTCCCCGTCCGGCTGGCAACCGGGAACCGTCGAAAATGCGGACAATCCGCGCGTTTTCGTCAAACTGCGCGGATTGTCTGCGCCGCGATGCGGTTATGCCGTACCGCCGACCGTCATCTTGTCGATCCGCAGGGTCGGCTGGCCGACGCCGACCGGCACGCTCTGGCCTTCCTTGCCGCATACGCCGACGCCCGTGTCGAGCGACATGTCGTTGCCGATCATGCTCACGTACTTCAGCGATTCCGGGCCGCTGCCGATCAGCGTCGCGCCCTTCACCGGGTAGGTGATCTTGCCGTTCTCGATCATGTACGCCTCAGACGCCGAGAACACGAACTTGCCGTTCGTGATGTCGACCTGGCCGCCGCCGAAGTTCACCGCGTACAGGCCGTTCTTCACCGACGCGATGATTTCTTGCGGATCCTTGTCGCCGTTCAGCATGTAGGTGTTCGTCATGCGCGGCATCGGCAGCGCCGCGTACGACTCGCGCCGCGCGTTGCCCGTGACCGGCATCTTCATCAGGCGCGCGTTCAGCGTGTCCTGGATGTAGCCCTTCAGGATGCCGTCCTCGATCAGCGTCGTGCACTGCGTCGGGTTGCCCTCGTCGTCGATGTTCAGCGAGCCGCGGCGGTTCGGCAGCGTGCCGTCGTCGACCACCGTCACGCCCTTCGCGGCGACCTGCTCGCCGATCCGGCCCGCGAACGCGGACGAGCCCTTGCGGTTGAAGTCGCCTTCGAGGCCGTGGCCGATCGCCTCGTGCAGCAGCACGCCCGGCCAGCCCGGCCCGAGCACGACCGTCATCGCGCCGGCCGGCGCGGGACGTGCATCGAGGTTGACGAGCGCCGCGTGCACGGCGTCGTCGACGTAGCGCGACAGCACGTCGTCGGTGAAGTAGCCGTAGTCGAAGCGGCCGCCGCCGCCGCCCGAGCCGATCTCGCGACGGCCGTTCTGCTCGGCGATCACCGTCACCGACACGCGTACGAGCGGGCGGATGTCGGCCGCGAGTGCGCCGTCGCTGCGTGCGACCAGCACGACGTCGTATTCGCCGGCGAGGCCCGCCATCACCTGCGTGATGCGCGGATCGCGCCCGCGCGCCATCTGCTCGATGCGTTCGAGCAGCTTGACCTTGGCCGTCGCGTCGAGCGACGCGAGCGGGTCGGACGGCAGGTACAGGTCGCGGCCCGAGATGCCCGTCAGCGACGTGGCTGCCTTGATCTTCTGGCGGCCGCCGCCGGCCGCCGCGATCGCCTTGGTGGCGGCGGCGGCTTGCGCGATCGCTTCGGGCGACAGGTCGTCCGAGTACGCGAACGCGGTGCGGTCGCCCGCGACCGCGCGCACGCCGACGCCCTGGTCGATGCTGAAGCTGCCCGATTTGACGATGCCTTCCTCGAGGCTCCACGCTTCGCTGCGGGTTGCCTGGAAGTACAGGTCCGCGTAGTCGACGCGATGCGTGAAGATGTCGGCGATCGTGCGCGTGAGCAGGCTTTCGTCGAGGCCGTACGGCGTGAGCAGGATGTCCTTCGCCAGCGCGAGATTGCGGATGCCGGGTTCGATGATGTTCATGCGGATATCGGGGTTTCTCAAAAAGTTGTCGGGTGCTGCCGGGCAGATGGGTGGGCCGCGCGGCGTTTCAAGCGGTGCGGCGGATTCAGGTCAGCACGCGGTGCCGCCACGCAGGCAGGCTCTGGCGTACGTCGGCGATGCGTTGCGGATCGATCGCGCCGAGCACGACGCTGGCGCCCTCGTCGCGCACCGCGACGATCTCGCCCCACGGGTCGATCAGCATGCTGTGGCCCCACGTGCGCCGGCCGTTCTCGTGCTTGCCGCCCTGCGCGGCCGCGAGCACGTAGCACTGGTTCTCGACGGCCCGCGCGCGCAGCAGCGTTTCCCAGTGTGCGCGGCCCGTCGTATACGTAAACGCCGACGGCACGACCATCAGCGCGCAGTCGCCCATGCGGCGATACAGCTCCGGAAAGCGGAGATCGTAACAGACCGACAGGCCGACCTGCCCGAACGGCGCATCGAACGCGACGACCGTGTCGCCCGCGCGGATCGTGCGCGCCTCGTCGAACGATTCGTCGCCTTTCTCGAAGTTGAACAGGTGGATCTTGTCGTAGCGCGCGGCTTCGTTGCCGGACGGATCGAACACGAGCGTCGTGTTCAGCACGCGATCGGGTTCGGGCGCCTTCAGCGGCAGCGTGCCGCCGATCACCCAGATGCCGTGGCGGCGCGCGGCGTCGGCGAGGAACTGCTGGATCGGGCCGTCCCGGTACGGTTCGGCGAGCGCGAGCTTGTCGGTGTCACGGTGGCCCATGAAGCAGAAATACTCGGGCAGCAGCACGAGCTGCGCGCCTTCGCCGGCGGCTTCCGCGATCAGGCGGCGCGCTTCGGCGAGATTGCGTGTGACGTCCGGCGTGCTCACCATCTGCAGCGCGGCGACCTGGAAGGGCGTGGCGGAACGGGCGTGGTCGGTCATCGCGGAATCGGTTGCGTCATAAATGGGGTGCGGCCCGGCGCCCTGCGTGGTGCGATGCGCGCTCAATGGCTCGCCGCATCGGCCGGACCGTGATTCATCTTACCCTGATCGCTCCGCACCCGCTCGATGTGCGGGTGCGCCCACGAGCCGGTGATCGCGTAGTCGAGCGCGAACGCGCGCGACAGCGTCTCGGACAGCGCGTAGTTCGCGGCCAGTACGCCGACGCCGAGCAGCGGGTTGATGATGGCCGCGCCGATCGCGGCCGCGCCCGCGCTGATTTTCGGCGCGACGTGCGCATGCAGGTCCTGTGTCTCGGTGCCGAGATCGACCGCGCCGCGCACGGTGACGTTCGCGGGCCCCGTCATCATCGAGAAATCGTCGGTGCGCGCGATCCCGTTCGAGATTCGGCCGGTGCCGGTGATCTTGTCGAACGGCAGCCCCTTGCCGACCACGTCGCGGAAGTTCAGCGTCAGGAAGCGCGCGAGGCTCTGCAGGCTCAGCACGCCGAGGAGTTTCGCCGCGCCCGGATCGACCTTCAGGATCTGCCCGTGTTCGAGGTCGAGCGCGACCTGCCCGCCGAGCGACGGGAAGTCGAGCGCGGTCGGGCCGCCGCGCCAGCCGACCTTGCCCGTGACCGAGCCGTGACCGTCCGCGAGCGTGCGCGGCAGGCCGACGCGGTCGAGCAGCGCGCCCGCGTTGTCGATGTCGAGCTTGAAGTCGAACACGGTCCGGCGCGGCGCGTCGTTTTCGTCGACGCCGCGGGCCAGTGCGCGGCGCGAGGTGCGCCAGTTGCCGGTCGCCGTGAGCTTCGCGGCCGGGTTCGACAGTTCCAGCTTGTCGAGCTGCCACACCGGCGTACCGTCTTCGTCGATGTTGCGTGCGTTGACGACGAGCCGGCCGATGTCGTGATCGCGCGCGACGACCTGGTCGACGATCAGGTCGATCGACGGCATTGGCCGGTCGGTCGGCGTCGGCAGGTTCATCGCGCGGCCGACGAGGTCGTGCTGCGAGCTCTGCGGCACGACCAGCTTCGCGAGCCGCGCGTTCAGCACGCCCGCGCCGTTGTGGCCGCCGCCCGGCGCCCACGACAGGTAGCCCGACACCTGGTTCGACGCGATGTTGGCCTGCCACAGGTCGTCGACGTGCGACGCGCCGACGATCACGTTCTCCCAGTTGCGCTTGAGCAGCTTCAGCGTGCCGAAGTGGAACGCGAAGCGCTTCGGCGCGAAGCTCGCGAAATCGACGCGCGGCGCGGCTTGCGGTTCCGGCGCCCGCGGCGTGTCGGGCTGCAGCGTGTGGGCGAGGGCGAGCCACGCGTCGGCGTCCAGCTCGGTGACGTCGACGGCCGCGCTCACGCCGTCCTGCGGCATGTCGGGCATCCGGTGGATGCCCATCGCGCCGCGCACCGCGCGCAGCGGCTGGCCGCGCGTCGCGTCGAGCAGGTAGGTCGCGGACACGGGGCCGAGCGTCAGGTCGGCATGTTCGAGGCGTTTGCCGTCCGCCTGCGGCGCCGGCTGCAGCGTGAAGCGGAACGGCATCGGCGTGCCGGCCGGTTTCGCGAACGGCGCCGGGAAGTTCAGCGCGACGCCGGTCAGGTCGGATTGCGCGCTGACGTCGGGCAGGCGGCCCGGCGCGCCGCGCACCGCGACCTTGTACGGCGCGTCGCCGACCACGTGTTCGAGCAGCGCGGCGGCCGCGCCGTGCAGGTTCAGGCCGCGCGCGGCGTCGAGCGCGAGCCGGCCGTCGACGTCCACCGCGTACGGGCCGTGTGACTGGAAGGTGCCGTTCGCGCGCACCGGGCCGCCGAGGAAGCGCCCCGACAGCGCGTGCAGCGACGCGCCCGCCTCGGTGAAACGGACGCTGCCGCGCAGCGCCGACAGCGGCGGCACGCCGCTCGTCGACAGCGTGTTGCCGCCGAACCCGAGCGCGCCTTCGATGTGCGTGTGCGGATGGGCGACGTGCTGCGGAATCGTGATCTTGAGCGCGAGCGACGCGGGGCCCTGCGCGTCGATCCGCTGGCCGATGTGGTTGCTCATCGTGCCGAGCGAGCTGTTGTCCGCGTAGTCGATCAGGTCGGCGAGCGGGCCCTGCGCATGGCCGTCGATGATCAGCGGCGAGTGCGACGGATTGCCGAGGTCGTCGATGCGGCCCGCGACCTTCGTCAGCGCGACGCGCTTGTAGTGCGCGCGGTCGATGTCGAAACGCAGCTTGTTCTGCGCGAGCTCGAACACGCCGTCGATTCCGTCGAGCGCCGGCCAGACGCTCGGCGTGCCGTTCGCGAGCTTGCGCGGCGGGTACGGCGTCGGCTCGAAGCGGCCGCCGGTGAACGGCGCGACGATGTGGAACACGCCGGCGTCCGGCTCGTGTTCGAACGGGAATTTCTCGAGCGGGCCGCGCGCGACGATCGATGCGCCCTTGGTCACCTTGCCGTCCTGCAGCGCGTGGCCGAGATAGTCGCGCAGGTGCTCGGACATCCCGGTCGGCAGGTAGCGCGGAATGCGCGCGACCGACGCGCGCGCGAAATCGGCGCGCAGGTCGAGCGAGCCGCGGCCGTGGCCGGGGTTCGTGTACGAGCCCGACACCGCGATTTCGGCATCCGGGTTCGACACGAGCAGGTCGGGCAGCGACACGTCGACGCGCGCGTGCTTGTCGCCGGGCGCGGGCGTGATCGTCCATTTGGCATTGCCGCGCAGCCGGTCGAACGTCAGGCGCGGCTCGTCGAATTCGCCGGGCACGGTGACGGCCGCGTTGACCGTGTCGATATGCGCGGCGCCGCCGGTCTCGTTCGCATCGACGCGGCCCCACAGGTTCTCGACGCCCGGCCAGCCGGCGCGCGGGTGGCCGCGCGGCGAGAGCCCGGGCGGCGGCTCCTGCGCGGCGAAGCTGATGCCTTGCAGATCGCCGAGGAAGCGGTAGCGGACGATCGGTGCGGCGCCCATGCGCCGCTCCTCGTCGGCGAGATCGGGGTGCGCGGGTTTCGCGCGCTCGACCTCGATGTGATAGTTCGACACCATCCCGCGCGGGTCGATCTTGATCAGCTCGTTGCGCAGGCGCGCCGGCAGCGGCAGCCCGCGGATGAATTCGCTGAGGATGCCGAGATCGACGCGGTCGCCGACCACGCTGAGCAGTTGCCCCTGGTTCGCGGTCGGCACGCGGTAGCGCGCCGTCAGCGTCGACAGCGCGAGCGAGCGCGCGAGCGGCGTGCCGTCCGGCAGCGGCGGCTGGCCGAGTTCCGCATTGAAGCGCGTCAGGTGCAGCGTGTAGTCGTGGCCCGCGTCGAGCACCATGTCCCAGCCGAAGCCGACCGTCGGCACGTCGAGCCGCGGTTGCGTCGGGCGCACGCGCAGCGCGACGTCGGCGCCTTGCAGGTCGCCGCCCGCCGAGCGCAAGTGGCCGTCGCCGAAGGTCGCCCAGATCGCGTTGTCGATCCGCCCCGCGTGGATCGTGAGCGGCACGTCGAGATAGCGCGTGAGCGTCTGCAGGTCGACGGGGCCGGTCGACAGGTACGCGTCGCCGGTCCAGTTCGCCGGCTTGCCGATCGGCGCGAGCGGCTTGTGTCTGAAGCGTGCGCGGAAATCGAGCGGGCCGAGCAGCAGCGTGCCGTTGGCGGGCGCCTGCAGCGCCGCCTTGTGCACGCGGCCGTCGTTGAGCACCGCGAGCCGGATGCCCGACAGCACGAGCTCCGGTGCGTCGTGCTGCGCGTCGCGCCAGCGCAGCGTGCCGCCGCGCAGCACGATCGCCTCCTGCTTCAGCAGCCAGGTGCCGAACGTGTCGTTGCCGCCGTGGGTGGTGGCCACGCCGACGCCCGCGACGCTCAGCGAGCCGTCGGCCGCCCGCGCGACGACCAGGTCGGGCTGGTCGACGATCAGGCTCGACAGGGCGGGCGACAGCCGCAGCAGCGACATCCACGACAGCGCGGCGGTCGCATGCGGCACCGACAGCGCGACCTTGCCGTCACGGCCGCGGATCGTCAGGTTCGTGAGTTCGACGCCCGGCTGCATGCCGGACCAGTTCGGGGAAAGCTTGCCGATCGAAAGCTGCGCGTGGAGCTTGTCGGACACCGCGCGCTCGATGCGCGGGCGGAATTCGTCGATGCGGGGCAGCAGCACGTAGCGCAGCCCGAGGAAGGCGCCGGACGCGACGAAGTAGGTGCCGATCCCGACTGCCAGCGTCACCCTGAACACGCGACGCAGGACCGGATGATCGTGCTTCGGAGGTCCCGCTTCGGGCGCAGCTACGGCGGATTCCTGACGGTCGGACATGCGGCGGACGGGCGGCGATATGGTAGTTTTGCAGACTGACGTTGAAATGTATCACACGGGTTCGTGCCGGCGGCCGTTGGGGCAGCACGGCACGGGCTTTCCGGCGCGCGGTGTCGCGACGGGCGCACGCGCGTCCGGCGGGTGCCGCGCCGAGTCCATGGGGCCGGTCGGCAGCGGGGCGCGCACGCGCCGGCCGCAGCCTGCCGGCCTTTTCGCCAGGCCCGCTTCTCGATGACCGACGCTTCCGCACTGATCAGCACGTCCTATTCCCGATACCTTGCCCGCGCCGCTGCCGCGCGGCCCGCGCTGACCGAGCAGATCGTCGCGTGGGCGGCCGCGCCGCTTGGCCGCGCGCAGCTCGACGCGCGCCTCACCGAGCTGCTCGCGACACCCGCCGGCACGGCGGCGCCGGGCGAGGAGCAGCTGAAGCGCGCGCTGCGGCAGTTGCGCGCCGAGGCGTTCGGCGCGGTCGCGGAGCGCGACCTGCGCGGGCTGGCCGACGTCGCCGAGGTGACGGGCGCGATGACCGACCTCGCCGAAGTGGCCGTGCAGCGCTCGCTCGCGCTGCTGTCGGCCGAACTCGAGGCGCTGTACGGCGAGCCGCGCGGCGCCGACGGCCAGCGCGTCGTGCTCGGCGTGGTCGGGATGGGCAAGCTCGGCGGCCGGGAGCTCAACGTGTCGTCGGACATCGACCTGATCTTCGTCTACGAGGACGACGGCGAGACCACCGGCGGCGCGCGTTCGCCGCTGTCCACGCAGGAATACTTCACGCGGCTCGGCCGGCGCCTGATCGGCGTGCTGTCCGAGGTCACGGCCGACGGTTACGTGTTTCGCGTCGACATGCGGTTGCGGCCGAACGGCGATTCGGGGCCGCTCGTCTGCAGCATCGGGATGCTCGAGGAATATTTCTACGTGCAGGGGCGCGAATGGGAGCGCTATGCGTGGATCAAGGGGCGGCTCGTGTCGGAAGGCGACAGCGACGCCGCGCAGCGGCTCGCGGCGCAGCTCGAATCGATCGTCAAGCCGTTCGTGTACCGCCGCTATCTCGATTTCGGCGTGATCGGCGCGATCCGTTCGCTGCACCAGCAGATCCGGCAAGAAGCCGCGCGCCGCGCGTCGATGCGGCCCGACAAGGCCGACGACATCAAGCTCGGGCGCGGCGGGATCCGCGAGATCGAGTTCAGCGCGCAGGTGTTCCAGTTGATCCGCGGCGGCCAGGATGCGGAATTCCGCGTGCGGCCGACGCTCGCGGTGCTGCGACATGCGCAGGCGCGCGGGCTGATCGGTGACGACGTATGCGCGCGGCTGACCGACGCCTACAACTTCCTGCGCACGCTCGAGCACCGGTTGCAATACCGCAACGACGCGCAGACGCATGCGATGCCGGTCGAGCCCGACGAACGTGCGGCGCTTGCCGCGTCGCTCGGGTTTGCCGACTATGCGGCGCTGATGACGGTGCTGGACGGCCACCGCACGTTCGTCGAAACGCAGTTCGACCAGATTTTTGCCGACAAGGCGAGCGGCGCGCCGTGCGCGGCCGGCGACGACACGGCCGCCGCGTGGATCTGGAGCGGCGCGCTGGCCGACGACGGCGAGGACGACGCGCTGGTCGCGCGCCTCGACGGCCTGGGTTTCACCGATCCGGCCGCCGTGCTCGCGCGGCTGCGCGCGATCTGGCAATCGTCGCGCTACACCGGGCTGCCGGAAAAGAGCCGGCAGCGCTTCGACAGCGTCGCGCAGCGGGCGCTCGACGCCGCGCCGAAGATCGACGCCGCGCGCCGCGACGACACGATCGTGCGCCTGTTCGACCTGCTGGAGACGGTGAGCCGGCGCGGCGTCTATCTCGCGCTGCTGACCGAATACCCGGCCGCGCTCGACCGCGTGCTGTCGGTGCTCGGCGCGACGCGCTGGGGCGGCGGCTACCTGATCCGCCACCCGCAGCTGCTCGACGAACTGCTCGACGACGAGGCGATCGCGAGCCCGTTCGACTGGCCCGCGTTCAAGGATGCGCTGCGCGCGCGGCTCGCGGCGGCCGACGGCCCCGAGCAGCAGATGGACCTGCTGCGCCACGCGCAGCACGCCGAGGTGTTCCGGATCCTGCTGATCGATCTGGCCGGCCAGCTGTCGGTCGAGCATGTGAGCGACCGGCTGTCCGAGCTGGCCGACGCGGTGCTCGACGTGACGATCGAAGTCGTCTGGTCGCAGCTCGCGAAGCGCCATCGCGACGTGCCGAAGTTCGCGGTGATCGCGTACGGCAAGCTGGGCGGCAAGGAGCTCGGCTACGCGTCGGATCTCGACCTGATCTTCCTGTACGACGATCCGGACGAACGCGCGGCGGACGTCTACACCACCTTTACGCGGCGCCTGATCACCTGGCTCACGACGGCGACCGGCGCGGGCGCACTGTTCGACATCGACCTGCGGCTGAGGCCGAACGGCGAGGCCGGGCTGCTCGTCACCGATCTCGACGCGTTTCGCCGCTATCAGCTGCGCGAGGGCGATGCGGCGAATACCGCGTGGGTGTGGGAGCACCAGGCGCTGACGCGCGCCCGCTACAGCGCGGGCGACGCGCAGATCGGCGCGGATTTCGAGGCGATCCGCCAGCAGGTGCTGACGACGCCGCGCGACGGCGGCGTGCTCGCGAAGGAGATCGTCGACATGCGCGGCAAGGTATTTGCCGGCCACCCGAACCAGACCGAGCTGTTCGACCTGAAGCACGATCGCGGCGGGATGGTCGACATCGAGTTCATCGTCCAGTACTGGGTGCTGCTGCATGCGTCGAGCGACGCCGAGCTGATCCGCAACACCGGCAACATCGCGCTGCTGCGCGAGGTCGCGCGCTTCGGGCTGATGGGCGAAGACGAGGCCGAGCGCGTCGGCGCGGCGTACCGCAAGTACCGGAAGCTGCAGCACAAGCTGCGGCTCGACGGGATGGAGAAGGCGCGCGTCGACCCGGCGGTGGTGGCCGACGAGCGGGCGGCCGTGACGGCGTTGTGGACACGCGTATTCGGTGCGGTTGAAACGGCCGTTTGAAGAAAGCAGGGCGGGCGCGGCATCGATCCGCGTACCGCCCTGAATCGAAGGAGCGAGCCCGTTCGGCTTGCGCGGGACGGCTCCCGCCTCGCATCAGGCCGCCAGCATTTCCTTCGCGTGCTTGCGTGTGGTGGCGGTGATTTCGAGCCCGCCGAGCATCCGCGCGACTTCCTCGATCCGGTTCGCGCGGTCGAGTGCAACAACGGTCGATACCGTGCCGCCGCGCTCGTCGGCGCCCTTCGCCACCTGGAAATGATGGTCGCCGCGCGCGGCGACCTGCGGCAGGTGCGTCACGCACAACACCTGGCGGTCGCGCCCGAGCTGGTGCAGCAGGCGGCCGACCACTTCGGCGACGCCGCCGCCGATCCCCGTGTCGACTTCGTCGAAGATCAGCGTCGGCGTCGGGCTCGCCGCGCTGGCGATCACCGCGAGCGCGAGGCTGATCCGCGCGAGCTCGCCGCCCGACGCGACCTTCGCGAGCGGCCGCAGCGGCACGCCCGGGTGCCCGGCCACGCGGAATTCGACCTGTTCGAGCCCGTGCGGGCCGCCGTCGGCGAGCGGCACGAGCGCGACCTCGAAGCTTCCGCCCGCCATCGACAATTCCTGCATGCCGGCCGTGACGGCCGTGCCGAGCGCCTTCGCGGCCTGCGCGCGCGCTTTCGACAGGCGTTTGGCGTCGGCGAGATAGGCTTCCCGCGCCTTCGCCTGCGCGGCCTCGAGCGCGCCGAGATCGGCGGCCGCGTCGAGCGCGGCGAGCTGCGCGCGGCGCGCCGCATGCTCTTCGTGCAGCGTATCGGGCGGCAGCCGGAACTTGCGGGCGGTCGAGTGCAGCGCGTCGAGCCGCGCTTCGACCTGCGCGAGCCGCTCCGGGTCGAGATCGACGCGCTGCGCGTAGTGCGACAGCGAATAGACGGCTTCCTGCAACTGGATCTCGGCCGGCTCCAGCGACGCGAGCGCATCGCCGAGCGCGGTGTCGTAGTCGGCCAGGCTGCGCAGCTTCGACACGATCGCGCCGAGCTGCGCGAGCATCGCGTCGTCGGACTCGGACAGCGCGTTGAGCGCGCCGCGTACGCCTTCGATCAGGTTCGCCGAATGCGACAGGCGCTTGTGTTCGTTGCTGACTTCGTCCCATTCGCCGGCTTGCGGCGCGAGCTTGTCGAGTTCGGCGAGCTGCCACGCGAGCTTTTCGCGTTCGAGCTGCAATTCGCGCTCGTGCGCCTTCGCGGCGTCGATCGCCTGCGTCGCGTCGCGCCACACGCGCCATGCGCGCGCGACGTTCGCGGCATCGGCGACGAGCCCCGCATGCGTGTCGAACAGCTCGCGCTGCGCGTCGGGCCGCATCAGCAGCTGGTGTGCGTGCTGGCCGTGGATGTCGACGAGCATCTCGCCGAGCTCGCGCAGTTGCGCGAGCGTCGCGCTGGTGCCGTTGATGAACGCGCGCGAGCGGCCGTTCGCGTCGATCACGCGGCGCAGCATCACGGTGTCCTCGGCGTCGAACGCGTGTTCGTCGAGCCAGCGCGCGACGCGGTCGTGCGGCGTGAATTCGGCCGTGATGTCGGCGCGGCCGCAGCCGGTGCGCACGACGCTCGCGTCGGCGCGTTCGCCGAGCGCGAGGGCGAGAGCGTCGATCAGGATCGATTTGCCGGCGCCGGTTTCGCCGGAAAAGACGGAAAAGCCGCTGTCGAATTCGAGATCGAGCGCGGCGACGATGACGAAGTCGCGGATCGAGAGGTGGCGGAGCATGGTGTCGGGAGCAGCGGCGTCAGGACGCCTTGTCGTCTTCGTTCGATGCGTGTTCGTTCCAGTGCAGCTTCTTGCGCAGCGTCGTGTAGTAGCTGTAGCCGATCGGGTGCAGGAACGGCACCGTGTGCTTCGAGCGGCGCACCTCGATCGTATCGTTCAGTTCGAGCGACGTGAACGACTGCATGTCGAAGTTCACGTTGACGTCGCGGCCGCCGACGATCTGGATCGCGATCTTCGAATCGTCGGGCAGCACGATCGGCCGGTTCGACAGCGCGTGCGGCGCGATCGGCACGAGCACGATGCCCGCCAGCTGCGGATGGAGGATCGGGCCAGCCGACGACAGCGCATACGCGGTCGAGCCAGTGGGCGTCGCGACGATCAGCCCGTCCGAGCGCTGGTTGTACATGTAGCGGCCGTCGACCGACGCGCGCAGCTCGACCATCCCGGAGAAGCCGCTGCGGTTCACGACGACGTCGTTGAAGGCGAGCGCGTGGTAGATCGGTTCGCCGTCGCGCACGATCCGCGCCTCGAGCAGCGAGCGCTCCTCGCGCTCGAACTTGCCGGCCAGCATCACGGGGACGAGCGCCTGCATGTCGGATGCCGCGATGTCGGTGATGAAGCCGAGCCGCCCGTGGTTGATCCCGATCAGCGGTGTCCGGTACGGCGCGAGCTGGCGGCCGATGCCGAGCATCGTGCCGTCGCCGCCGAGCACGATCGCCACGTCCGCTCGCGCCCCGATTTCGGCCGGGGTGAGCGCCGGGTAGCCGGCGATGCCGATTTCCCGCGCGGTATCGCCTTCGAAGACGACCTCGAAGCCGAGCGTGGCGATGCTGTCCGCCAGCGTGGCGAGCGGCTCGGCGATGCCGGGCGTGTTGCTCCGGCCGACGAGCGCGACAGTATTGAACTGATTACCGGTTTTCATGCCGGCATTACACCATAGCTCGTTGACGAAAAGAACCGGCTGTACGTCGACGGGGCCGGATCGGGCCGCCCCGCGCAACGGTGGCGGACGGTACTCGCCGCGGTCGCGCGGTTGCGCTAAAATTTTCCACCATGCTAGATCCTCGCGCACGAACCCTCCTGAAAACCCTGATCGAACGGTATATCGCCGACGGTCAGCCAGTCGGATCGCGCACGTTGTCCCGTTACTCCGGGCTCGAGCTGAGCCCGGCGACGATCCGCAACGTGATGTCCGACCTGGAGGAGCTCGGCCTCGTGTCGAGCCCGCACACGTCGGCCGGACGCATTCCGACGCCGCGCGGCTACCGGCTGTTCGTCGATACGATGCTGACGGTCGAGGCGCCGATCGACGCCGAGGCCGTCGCGCGCCAGGTGCAGAACACGCTGCAGGCCGGCGAGCCGCAGCAGCGGGTGGTCGCGGCCGCCGCGAGCGTGCTGTCGAACCTGTCGCAGTTCGCGGGCGTCGTGCTGACGCCGCGCCGCAGCCACGTGTTCAAGCAGATCGAGTTCATGCGCCTGTCCGACAAGCGCATCCTGCTGATCATCGTCACGCCCGAGGGCGACGTGCAGAACCGCATGCTCGCGACGCCGCGCGACTATTCGCCGTCGCAGCTGACCGAGGCGTCCAACTACATCAATGCGCATTTCGCCGGCCTGTCGTTCGACGAGGTGCGCCGCCGCCTGCGCGACGAGATCGACCAGTTGCGCGGCGACATGACGACGCTGATGCACGCGGCCGTGACGGCCAGCACCGAGGTGCCCGACACCGAGGACACCGTGCTGATTTCCGGCGAGCGCAACCTGCTCGAAGTGGCGGACCTTTCGTCCGACATGGCGCGGCTGCGCAAGCTGTTCGACGTATTCGACCAAAAGACGGGCCTCCTGCAACTGCTCGACGTATCGAGCCACGCCCAGGGCGTGCAGATCTTCATCGGCGGCGAATCGACGCTCGTGCCGATCGAGGAAATGAGCGTCGTGACCGCACCATACGAGGTGAACGGCAAGATCGTCGGCACGCTTGGCGTGATCGGCCCGACCCGCATGGCGTACAACCGCGTGATACCGATCGTCGACATCACCGCGCGCCTGCTGTCGCTCACGCTGAGCCAGCAATAACCCGCGATCGCCGGCGATTGCAGGCAATCACCGGCCCGATCCCGCCCCGCTATCGTGCCGCGGCGCCGCTCGCGGCGACAGTCGGCCGAACGGCACGGGGCGGCCCGCTATAATTGAGGGCCGTCCGGTCCCGTGCCCCGAGCACGTTCTTGCCCATGCGTTTCGATCTTGAGCCGCCTTCGAGCGTCGCGGCCGCCCACCGCATCGGTGTGCTGCTGATCAATCTCGGCACGCCCGACGCGCCCACGCCGCGCGCGGTGCGGCGCTATCTGGCCGAATTCCTGTCGGATCCGCGGGTCGTCGAAATCCCGCAGGCCGTCTGGCAGGTGCTGCTGCGCACGCTGATCCTGCCGCTGCGCGGCCGCGCGTCCGCGAAGAAGTACGCGGCCGTCTGGATGCCCGAGGGTTCGCCGCTGCGCGTGTACACCGAGCGCCAGACCGACAGCGTGCGGCATCTGCTCACGTCGAACGGCTATCACGTGACGGTCGACTACGCGATGCGCTACGGCAGCCCGAACATTTCGCACGCGCTTGCCCAGTTCAAGCGCGCGGGCGTCGAGCGCGTGCTGTTGATGCCGATGTATCCGCAATACTCGGCGTCGACCACGGCCACCGCATTCGATGCCGCGTTCGACGCGCTCGCGCGCATGCGCAATCAGCCGGAAGTGCGCACGGTGCGGCACTATGCCGACCATCCGGCCTATATCCACGCGCTGGCCGAGCAGGTGCGCCAGTACTGGGCGCAGCACGGCCGGCCCGATTTCGCGGCCGGCGACAAGCTGGTGCTGAGCTTCCACGGCGTGCCGAAGCGCACGCTCGACCTCGGCGACCCGTATCACGACCAGTGCCAGCAGACGGGCGCGTTGCTGATGGCCGCGCTCGGGCTGTCGACCACCGAATGCCGCGTCACGTTCCAGTCACGCTTCGGCAAGGCCGAATGGCTGCAGCCGTACACCGCGCCGACGCTGCGCGAATTCGGCGAGGCCGGCGTGCGGCGAGCCGACGTGTTCTGTCCCGGCTTCACGGCCGATTGCCTGGAGACGATCGAGGAAATCGGCATGGAGGTGCGCGACGAGTTCCTCGCCGGCGGCGGCAAGACCTTCCACCGGATTCCGTGCCTGAACGGCGCGTCCGCGTGGATCGGCGCGCTCGGCGAGATCGTCGCGGAGAATCTGCAGGGCTGGCCCGTCAAGGCTGCGCAGCCCGAACCGGTCAACTGAGATGAAACGACTGCCGCGTCCACTGCACCCGCTGCCGCCCGAAGGCGCGGCCGGCCTTTGCAGGGCGGCCCGGCGGAGACTGACATGAACTACAAGATTTCCACGGAGCCGGGCGCGAAGCTGCGCATCGACAAATGGCTGTGGGCGGCCCGGTTCTTCAAGACGCGCTCGCTTGCGACCGATGCGGTCGACAAGGGGCACGTGAAGATCGGCGGCGCGGCAGTCAAGCCGTCGAAGGACGTGCGGGTGGGCGACGAGGTGGAGATTGCGATCGACGGCATGGTCTGGCACATTGCCGTGCTGGGCGTGTGCGACGTGCGCGGGCCCGCGAGCGTCGCGCAGACGCTCTACGCTGAAACGGAAGCGGGGCGGGCCGCGCGGCTCGCCGAACTGGAGCGTCGCCGCACGTATCGCGAGCCGGCGGCCGAACTGCACGGCCGGCCGACGAAGCGCGACCGGCGCATCATCGACAGATTTTCTGGTGGGAGCTGAACATCTGGTCGAACGTCGCCCGCGCGCTTCCGTATTCGGTCGTGCGGTCGGTGACGGCTCCCGACAGACAGATGGTGGTGGTGCCGGCAATGAGTACCAGCGCGACCACCGATATCGCAAAGGTCAGTTTCACGGTACTCCCCTCGAGAACAAGGGTGAAAACGGCGCCAGGTGGATGTCAGGCGGCGGTCAGCTCAGGGTAAACACGCTTTCCGACGCTTGAATGGAGTGTAGTGCAGCCGGCCTGTGCGGAGCTAGTACTTGCCCGGTAAGCGTTGTTACAGGCCGTTTCGCCCGATCCGGCGGACTATGCGACGCCTGCACCGGAAAGTGCACGGTTGTTTCGCGGCATTGGCGAATGCCGGCGAAAGACCCTCTTGAAATCGCAGTTTTCGCCCTTATTTGCACCAGTAATGTGCGGTGCCGCCGGGTATACGTCCGACGGTTGCCGATTTGGCTTCAACCTCTAATCGACTTTCAGCGACATGGAAAACACGCAAGAGAACCCGACTACCCCATCGGCCGAAGACATCGGCAGCGAGAAGCAGGCGGCGCAAGGCGCCGCACCCGCTGCCGAAGCTGCCGACGCGGCGCTCGCGGAGGCTCAAGCCAAGGTCGCCGAGCTCCAGGAAAGCTTCCTGCGGGCGAAGGCCGAGACCGAGAACGTGCGCCGCCGCGCGCAGGACGACGTGTCGAAGGCGCACAAGTTCGCGATCGAGAGCTTCGCGGAACACCTGCTGCCCGTGCTGGACAGCCTGGAAGCGGCCGTCAACGATACCTCCGGCGACATCGCGAAGGTGCGCGAAGGCGTCGAGCTGACGCTGCGCCAGCTGACGAGCGCGCTCGAGAAGGGCCGCGTCGTCGCGATCAACCCGATCGGCGAGAAGTTCGATCCGCACCAGCACCAGGCCATTTCGATGGTGCCGGCCGAGCAGGAGCCGAACACCGTCGTCTCGGTGCTGCAAAAGGGCTATACGATCGCCGACCGCGTGCTGCGCCCGGCGCTCGTCACCGTCGCCCAGCCGAAGTAAGGCAGCCGACATGGTGCCCGCCGGCGTCGATCCGGCCGCGTTCGACGCGTTCGACATGCAGGCGCTCGACGCCGGCACGTTCGACGCGGCCATCGACGGCGCGGGCGATGCGCTGGCCGTGGTGTTCTTCTGGGGCGTCGACTGCTTCAACTGCGAGATCGCGAAAAAGGCGATGCTCGCCCAGCCCGACGCGATCCGCGCGCTGGGCCTGAAGTGGTTCCATTGCAACGTGTACGAACACCATGAGCTGGGGCGCCGCTTCGGGCTGCACGGCGTGCCGACGTGGTTCTTCTTCCACCGCGGCAAGCGGCTGGGGCGCGCGACCGGCTGGCACGGCCTCGCGCAGTTCCAGGCGGCCGTCGCGGCGGCACGCGGGAAGATCGCCGCGGCGGCCGATGCCGCACCGGCCGGCGAGCGCACCGGCGGCCCGCACGATCCGCTAGCCGGCGGCGATTGAAAAAATTTAATATCCGCATCGCTCGTCCGGTCTTGAAAACGGATCGGACGGACGCATTTCGGGAACAGAGTTGAATTCTGGCGTGCGAAACCGCCCAAAAACGCGGCGTTTCGCGCAGCAAACAAGCATTTCTGGAGATTAGGAAAAAATGGGAAAGATCATCGGTATTGACCTCGGCACCACGAACTCGTGCGTCGCCATCATGGAAGGCAACCAGGTCAAGGTCATCGAGAACTCGGAAGGTGCGCGCACCACGCCGTCGATCATCGCGTACATGGACGACAACGAAGTGCTCGTCGGCGCGCCGGCCAAGCGCCAGTCGGTGACCAACCCGAAGAACACGCTGTTCGCGGTGAAGCGCCTGATCGGCCGCCGCTTCGAAGAGAAGGAAGTCCAGAAGGACATCGGCCTGATGCCGTACTCGATCATCAAGGCCGACAACGGCGACGCATGGGTCGAAGCGCACGGCGAAAAGCTCGCGCCGCCGCAGGTCTCGGCCGAAGTGCTGCGCAAGATGAAGAAGACCGCCGAAGACTACCTCGGCGAGCCGGTCACGGAAGCCGTGATCACGGTGCCGGCGTACTTCAACGACAGCCAGCGCCAGGCGACCAAGGACGCCGGCCGCATCGCGGGCCTCGAAGTCAAGCGGATCATCAACGAGCCGACCGCGGCGGCGCTCGCGTTCGGCCTCGACAAGGCCGAGAAGGGCGACCGCAAGATCGCCGTGTATGACCTCGGCGGCGGTACGTTCGACGTGTCGATCATCGAGATCGCGGACGTCGACGGCGAAATGCAGTTCGAAGTGCTGTCGACCAACGGCGACACGTTCCTCGGCGGCGAAGACTTCGACCAGCGCATCATCGATTACATCATCGGCGAGTTCAAGAAGGAGCAGGGCGTCGACCTGTCGAAGGACGTGCTCGCGCTGCAGCGCCTGAAGGAAGCCGCCGAAAAGGCGAAGATCGAGCTGTCGTCGGGCCAGCAGACCGAAATCAACCTGCCGTACATCACGGCGGACGCGTCGGGCCCGAAGCACTTGAACCTGAAGATCACCCGCGCGAAGCTGGAAGCGCTGGTGGAAGACCTCGTCGAGCGCACGATCGAACCGTGCCGCATCGCGATCAAGGACGCAGGCGTCAAGGTGTCGGACATCGACGACGTGATCCTGGTCGGCGGCCAGACCCGCATGCCGAAGGTCATGGAGAAGGTGAAGGAGTTCTTCGGCAAGGATCCGCGCCGTGACGTGAACCCGGACGAAGCCGTCGCGGTCGGCGCGGCGATCCAGGGCCAAGTGCTGTCGGGCGACCGCAAGGACGTGCTGCTGCTCGACGTGACCCCGCTGTCGCTCGGTATCGAGACGCTCGGCGGCGTGATGACGAAGATGATCAACAAGAACACGACGATCCCGACGAAGCACGCCCAGGTGTACTCGACGGCGGACGACAACCAGGGCGCCGTGACGATCAAGGTGTTCCAGGGCGAACGCGAAATGGCAGCGGGCAACAAGCTGCTCGGCGAGTTCAACCTCGAAGGCATCCCGCCGGCACCGCGCGGCGTGCCGCAGATCGAAGTGACCTTCGACATCGACGCGAACGGCATCCTGCACGTCGGCGCGAAGGACAAGGCGACCGGCAAGGAAAACAAGATCACGATCAAGGCGAACTCGGGCCTGTCCGAGGCTGAAATCGACCAGATGATCAAGGACGCGGAAGCGAACGCAGCGGAAGATCACAAGCTGCGCGAGCTGGCCGATTCGCGCAACCAGGGCGACGCGCTGGTGCACAGCACGAAGAAGGCGCTGACCGAGTACGGCGACAAGCTGGACGCGGGCGAGAAGGAAGCGATCGAAGCCGCGCTGAAGTCGCTCGAGGACGTGTTGAAGGACACGTCGGCCGACAAGGCGGCGATCGACGCGAAGGTCGAGGAGCTCGGCAAGGTCTCGCAGAAGCTCGGCGAGAAGATGTACGCCGACATGCAGGCCCAGCAGGCGGGTGCCGCCGGCGCGGCCGGTGCAGCGGAAGGCGCGGCCCATGCGGGCGGTGCGCAACAAGCTGCCGACGACGTCGTCGACGCCGAGTTCAAGGAAGTGAAGAAGGACTAAGCCGGGTTGCAATGGCACCGTACGCCGCGCGCGAAACGCGCGCGGCGCGGCTGACAAGCGGTCTGTCTTTCCTTCCGGATGGCCGGATCGACTCCACGCCTGGCGGGCCTTGCGGCCCTCCGGGCACATTTGTTTTTTGGCGGGTGCTGCGCGAGCCGTCCGCGGACGGTGCAGCGCCAGACGAGTCGAGAGACTTTACTGCGGGCGAAAGGAGCCGCCGCGTGCGCGATGCGTGGCGGCACAGTGAATCGATATGGCGAAACGGGATTACTACGAGGTTCTGGGCGTCGCGAAGAATGCGAGCGACGACGAAATCAAGAAGGCATATCGCAAGCTTGCGATGAAGTATCACCCTGACCGCAATCCGGACAGCAAGGATGCGGAAGAGCATTTCAAGGAGGCTAAGGAAGCCTATGAAATGCTGTCGGACGGCCAGAAGCGGGCTGCGTACGACCAGTACGGCCACGCGGGCGTCGATCCGAACATGGGCGGTGCGGGCGCACAGGGCTTCGGCGGCTTCGCGGATGCCTTCGGCGACATCTTCGGCGACATCTTCGGCCAGGCCGCGGGTGGCGCCGCGCGCGGCGGCCGCGGCGGCCCGCAGGTGTATCGCGGCGCCGACCTGCGCTACAGCATGGAAATCACGCTCGAGCAGGCCGCGCACGGCTACGACACGCAGATCCGCGTGCCGAGCTGGGTGTCGTGCGAAGTCTGTCACGGGTCGGGGGCGAAGCCCGGCACGAAGCCGGAAACCTGCCCGACCTGTCACGGCCAGGGCACGGTGCGCATGTCGCAGGGCTTCTTCAGCATCCAGCAGACCTGCCCGAAGTGTCACGGCACGGGCACCTACATCCCCGAGCCGTGCGCGCATTGCCACGGGTCGGGCAAGGTGAAGGAAACCAAGACGCTCGAAGTGAAGATCCCGGCCGGGATCGACGACGGGATGCGGATCCGCTCGGCCGGCAACGGCGAGCCGGGCATCAACGGCGGGCCGCCGGGCGACCTGTACGTCGAGATCCACATCAAGCCGCACTCGGTGTTCGAGCGCGACGGCGACGATCTCCATTGCCAGATGCCGATCCCGTTCACGACCGCCGCGCTCGGCGGCGAGATCGAGGTGCCGACGCTGGCCGGCCGTGCGTCATTCCCGGTGCCGGAAGGCACGCAGTCGGGCAAGACGTTCCGCCTGCGCGGCAAAGGCATCAAGGGGCTGCGCTCGAGCATTGCGGGCGATCTGTACGTGCACGTGCAGGTCGAGACGCCCGTGAAGCTGACCGACCAGCAGCGCGATCTGCTCAAGCAGTTCGAGAAGTCGCTGGCCGAGGGCGGCGCGCGTCACAGCCCGCAGAGCAAGAGCTGGTTCGACCGTGTGAAGAGCTTCTTCGAGTAAAGCATGACTGAAGGCAACGAGAGCGCGTCGTTCGCGCTCTTGGACGATTGCGACTCGACCGCGTCCGCGCGGTCGAGTCGTTTGTATTCGGACTTCGTGCGCGAACGCGTGTGCACGGACCCGGCGCAGCTCGACGAGGTCGATGCGGCGCTCGCGCAGGATCTGCGCGACGGGCTGCATGCGGTCGTCGTCGGCGATTACGCATTCGGACGCAACCTGCAACGGGCGCAGCCGGGCGATGCCCCGCTGCGCTTTTTGCTGTTTGCGCGCTGCGAGCGGCTGTCGCGCGACGAAGTCGATGGGTGGCTCGCGCAGCAGGACGGCGGCGGCACGCCGTCGATCGCCGGTGTCGCGCATGTCGCGAAGAGTGTGTCGCGCGATGCGTTCGACGCGGCGATCGCCGCGGTGCACGACGCGTTGCGCGCAGGCGATTCGTATCAGGTCAATTACACGTACCGGCTGAATTTCGACGTGTTCGGCACGCCGTTCGCGCTGTACCGGCGGCTGCGCGCGCGTCAGCCGGTGCGCTACGGCGCGCTGATCGCGCTGCCGGGCGGCGCATGGGTCGTATCGTGCTCGCCCGAACTGTTCGTCGAGAAGCACGGCGACGTGCTGCGTGCGCGGCCGATGAAGGGTACCGCGCCGCGTTCGGCCGATCCACGTGAAGACACGGCGGCCGCTGCGTTCCTCGCGAGCGATCCGAAGAACCGCGCGGAAAACGTGATGATCGTCGACCTGCTGCGCAACGACGTGTCGCGGATCGCGCGCACGGGCACCGTCAAGGTGCCGGCGCTGTTCTCCGTCGAGCCTTATGCGTCGGTGTGGCAGATGACGTCGACGGTCGAAGCCGGCTGGCGCGACGGCACGACGTTCGCGCAGATGCTGCGCGCGCTGTTTCCGTGTGGATCGATCACCGGTGCGCCGAAGTACAAGACGATGCAGCTGATCGACACGATCGAGTCGACGCCGCGCGGGCTCTATACGGGCGCGATCGGCTGGCTCGATGCGCCGCAGGACGAGGCCGCGCCGACAAGCGCTGCAGCACCCGACGGCGCGCCCGGTTGCGGCGATTTCTGCCTGTCGGTCGCGATCCGGACGCTGACGCTCGAGGCGGTCGCAGCCGATGCCGTCGCGACGAGCGCCACGCGCGACGCGGCAACGGCGATTGCCGGCCGGCGGCGTGGCACGATGGGCGTCGGCGCGGGCATCGTGCTCGACAGCGTCGCGGCCGACGAATATGCGGAGTGCGAATTGAAAGCGCGATTCCTGACGGATGCCGATCCCGGCTTCCAGCTGTTCGAAACGACGGCCGCCACGCGGGCGGACGGCATCCGCCACCTCGATCGTCATCTTGCGCGGCTGCAGCGCAGCGCCGATGTATTCGGTTTCCGCTTCGACGCCGACGCGTTGCGTCGCGAGATCGATGCGCGCTGCGCGGCGCTCGACGGCGACGGCGCGTACCGGATGAAGCTCGCGCTGGCGAAGGACGGCACGATCGAGATCGTCGCCACGCCGCTCAAGCCGCTGCCGGCGGGGCCGGTCGGCGTGATGCTCGCGTCGGCCCACGGCTTCGCGCCGACCCGCGCGAGCGATGCGCTGCTGCTGCACAAGACCACGCGCCGCGCCGAATACGACCGCGCGTGGCAGGCGGCGGAGGCGCTCGGCGGGTTCGACATGCTGTTTGTCAACGAGCGCGGCGAGGTGACGGAAGGCGGGCGCTCGAACCTGTTCGTGAAGCTCGATGGCCAGTGGGTGACGCCGCCGCTGGCGTCCGGCGTGCTGCCGGGTGTGATGCGCGGCGTGCTGCTCGACGATCCCGCATTCGGGGCGGTCGAGCGCGTCGTGACCTGCGATGATCTGGCGCGCGCGCAGGGGCTGCTGCTGACCAATGCACTGCGCGGTGCGCTCGACGCGGTGCTCAAGTAACGACGCGACGGGGCGGGCGCTGGCGCCGGCATGCTGCACGCAAAAAAGCGCGGCGCCCCGCAAAGGGCGCCGCGCTTTTTTACATCCGGGCTTCTACGTCAGAACGAGTGTTCGGGGCCGGGGAACGACCGATCCTTCACCGCGCGCACGTAGGCTTCGACGGCCGCCTGGATGTTCGGCTGCCCCTGCATGAAATCCTTCACGAAACGCGGCCGCTTGCCGGGGAACACGCCGAGCATGTCGTGCAGCACGAGCACCTGCCCCGAGCAGTCGACGCCCGCGCCGATGCCGATCGTCGGAATCTTCAGCATGTGCGTGACTTCGGACGCGACGAGCGTCGGCACGGCTTCGAGCACGACGAGTTGCGCGCCGGCATCCTCGATCGCGCGCGCATCGCGCAGCAGCTGCGCGGCGCCGGCTTCGGTCTTGCCCTGGACCTTGAAGCCGCCGAACGCATGCACCGATTGCGGCGTGAGGCCGAGGTGCGCGCAGACGGGCACCGAGCGCTCGACGAGGAAGCGGATCGTATCGGCGAGCCATTCGCCGCCTTCGAGCTTGACCATCTGCGCGCCGGCGCGCATCAGCTTGACCGCATTCGCGAACGCCTCGGCCGGCGTGCCGTACGTGCCGAACGGCAGATCGGCGACGACGAGCGCGCGCGGCTGGGCCCGCGCGACGCACGCGGTGTGGTACGCGATGTCGTCGAGCGATACCGGCAGCGTGGTCGTGTGGCCCTGCAGCACGTTGCCGAGCGAATCGCCGATCAGCAGCACGTCGGTGCCGGCGCGATCGAGCAGCGCGGAGAAGCTCGCGTCGTAGCAGGTGAGCATCGCGATCTTCTCGCCGGCGTCGCGCATTGCCTGCAGCTTGGGTACCGTCACGGCAGGCCGGCTCGATTCCTGGAGATAGGTCATGGGAAATCCGGGTCGATGGGTGAAGAGCGACAGGCGGGACGCGTCAGCGCGTCGTCTCGCCCTTGACGAAGAATTCCTTGCGGCCGCGCATCGTCTCGATGCGCTCGACCAGCAGGGCGAGATCTTCGGGGGAATCCAGCGGGTTCAGGTGTTCGGCTGCGACCGTCAGCACCGGCGTGCGGTCGTAGTGGTAGAAGAATTCGTTGTACGCGTCGACGAGCGAGCGCAGGTACGCGTCGCTGATCTGCAATTCCATCGGCAGCCCGCGCTTCTGGATGCGCGAGAACAGCACTTCGGGGCTCGCCTGCAGATAGACGACGAGATCGGGCGACGGCGCCTGCGGCACGTCGACGTGCGTGGCGACCGAGCGATACAGTTGCCACTCGTCTTCCGGCAGGTTCAGCCGCGCGAAGATGTCGTTCTTCTGCGGCATGAAATCGGCGATGACGGGGCGGCCCGTGTCGAGCGCGCCGATCAGCTCGCGCGCCTGCTGCGCGCGCTGCAGCGCGAACGACAGCTGGACCGGCAGCGCGTAGCGCGCGGTGTCGCGGTAGAAGCGTTCGAGGAACGGGTTGTCCTGCGGGCGCTCGAGCAGCGTCTGCATCGACCAGCGCTCGCCGAGCAGGCGCGCGAGCGTCGTCTTGCCGACACCGATCGGGCCTTCGATCACGAGATAGCGATGCGGGGCGCGCAGGTCGGGCGCGGTGACGGTCAGCGGAGTGGCGTTCATCGGCAGCGGGTCTTGTCGGCGTCTTCGCCGGCAGCGAGCGCCTTTTGCATCAGGCACTGGCAGGTCTGCACCTTTTCGACGCGCTGATCCGCGACGGCGGCGAGAAAGGCGTCGGCCCGGCCGCGCGCGGGGATGTCGAGCGCCGGCTCGATCTCGACGAGCGGCACGAGCGCGAACGCGCGGTCGGTGAGGCGCGGGTGCGGGACGATCAGGTCGGGCTCGTCGATCGAATCGGCGCCGAACAGCAGGATGTCGAGGTCGAGCGTGCGCGGCGCATTGCGATACGGGCGCTCGCGGCCGAAGTGATGTTCGATCTTCTGGCAGAGCGCGAGCAGCTCGCGAGCCGACAGCGTCGTGTCGAGCTTGACGACGCAGTTGTAGTAATCGTCGCCGCCCGCTTCGAAGGGCGCCGTGCGATACAGGCTCGATTTGCCGAGGATCGAGATGGTGCGCTGCTGCGCGAGGCACACCACCGCGTCCTTCAGGGTCTGGCGCGCATCGCCGAGATTCGCCCCCAGTCCGATATATGCAACCGTCATGGCATCACTTCCTACGTCGTTCGCCGGCGCGCGCGTCAGTCGTCGGAACCGCTCGCGGTATCGCCCGCGGTATCCGGTGCCTGCTCGGCGGCACCTTCACCCGGCTTGCGGTTGCGCGCCCCGCCGCGGCGGCGCCGCTTGCGGGGCGATTTTTCCTTCGAGCCGCCCTGCGTGAGCAATGCCTCGCGAGCGGCCGCGTCGCCTTCGATGAAATCCGTCCACCACTGTCCGACTTCCGCATCGAGCTCGCCGGATTCGCAGCGTAACAGGAGGAAATCATACCCCGCTCTAAACCTTTGGTGTTCCAGCAGCCGCATCGCGCTGCGGCCCGAGCGTTTCTCGAGGCGCAGCTGCAGGCCCCAGATCTCGCGCATGTCGGCCGAGTAGCGCTTGTGGATCGCAAGTTTCTCGGTCTGCATGTCGAGCACGTCGTCCATCGCGCGATGGAGCGCCGGCACCGGGATTTCGCCCGCCGCCGTGTATTGCTCGAAGCGCTGGCGCATGTCGTGCCACAGCAGCGTCGCGAACAGGAAGCCCGGCGACACCGGCTTGCCGGCGCGCACGCGCGCGTCGGTGTTGTTCAGCGCGAGCGTGATGAACTTCTCGCCCTGCGGCTGTTCCAGCACGACGTCGAGCAGCGGCAGCAGCCCGTGGTGCAGCCCTTCCTTGCGCAGCCGCTGCAGGCACGCGAGCGCGTGGCCCGACAGCAGCAGCTTCAGCATTTCGTCGAACAGGCGCGCGGCCGGCACGTTGTTGATCAGGTCGGCGAGCGCGTGGATCGGCTCGCGCGTATGCGGTTCGATCTCGAAGCCGAGCTTCGCCGCGAAGCGCACGACGCGCAGCATCCGCACCGGATCCTCGCGGAAGCGCGTGGCCGGATCGCCGATCATCCGCAACAGGCGGGCGCGCACGTCGGCCATCCCGTCGTGGTAGTCGAGCACCGTCTGCGTCGACGGGTCGTAGTACATCGCGTTGATCGTGAAGTCGCGGCGCGCGGCGTCCTCGTGCTGCTCGCCCCACACGTTGTCGCGCAGCACGCGGCCGCTCGCGTCGACCGCGTGCGTGCGGCGATCGAGTTCGTCGCGCTTCAGGCACTTCGGCGGTTCGGCCGTGGCCGCCTCGGGCGGCGCGTCGACCAGCGCGCGGAACGTCGACACCTCGATCAGTTCCTGGCCGAACTGCACGTGCACGATCTGGAAGCGGCGGCCGATCAGGCGCGCGCGGCGGAACAGGCGCTGCACTTCGGTCGGCGTCGCGTCGGTCGCGACGTCGAAGTCCTTCGGCGCGATGCCGAGCAGCAGGTCGCGCACGGCGCCGCCGACGATGAACGCGCGAAAGCCCGCCTGCTGCAGCGTGTCGGTCACGCGCACCGCGTTCTTCGAGATCAGCGCCGGGTTGATGCCGTGCACGCTGGCCGGCACGACGGTCGGCTCATGGTTGCTGCGCGGTTTCTTCGCGCCGCCGCCGCGGGCGCCCTTCGGGGTGCGCGGGGCAGCAGGGGCCGCTGCGTCGGCCGGGGCCGCGGCGGGAGGCGTTTGCTCGGTTTCGTCCTGGCCGAGCAGCTTGCGGATGAATTTTTTGATCACGACGTTCAGAAGAGATCGAGGATACGCCAGCCGCGGTTGCTTGCATGCGCGCGCAGCGTGTCGTCAGGGTTGGTCGCGATCGGGTCGGTGACTTTCTCGAGCAACGGGATGTCGTTGTGCGAGTCGCTGTAGAAGTAGCTGTGTTCGAAGTCGTCCCAGTGCTTGCCGAGCGACGCGAGCCACGCTTCGGTCCGCACGATCTTGCCTTCGCGATAGCTCGGCGTGCCGGTCGGGCGGCCCGTGTACGGGGAATCGGGGTGGCCGTCGGTCGTTTCGACCTCGCAGGCGATCAGCGTGTCGACACCGAACGCGGTCGCGATCGGGCGCGTGATGAATTCGTTGGTCGCCGTCACGACGCAGCACAGGTCGCCCGCATCGAGGTGCCGGCGCACGAGTTCGAGCGCGGCGGGCGTCATCGCGGGCCGGATCACCTCGTGCATGTACTGCTCGTGCCATTGCGCGAGCTGCGCGCGCGAATACTTCGCGAGCGGCGTGAGCATCGCGCACAGGTACGCGTGGATGTCGAGCTGGCCGGCCTTGTAGTCGGCGAAGAACTGGTCGTTCTGACGCGAGAAGCTTTCCGCGTCGACGATGCCGAGCTTCACCATGAAGCGACCCCATTCGTGGTCGCTATCGGTCGGGATCAGCGTGTGATCGAGGTCAAAGAGTGCCAGATTAGTCATGGAAGCGCATTTTACTCGAAGCGGTTCGGGCCCGTGCCCGGTGGTGTGATGTCGTCGCCGGGACGCGCGAGCATCCGGCGCAGCAGCGGCAGCGTGACCGCGCGTTTCTGCTCGAGCGAGAAGCGGTCGAGCGCGTCGAGCAAGGCCATCAGGCTCGGCATGTCGCGGCGGAAATGGGTCAGCAGGTACGCGGCGATGTCGTCGGTCAGCGCGATCCCGCGCTCCTTCGCCGCGAGCTTGAGCACCGCGATCTTGCCGGCGTCGGACGGCGGCGACAGGTGGAACACGAGCCCCCAGCCGAGCCGCGTGCGCAGGTCCTCGCGCACGTCGAGCGCGAGCGGCGCGGCCGGGCCCGCGGCGACGAACGCGCTCGACGGGTGCGCGCGCACTTCGTTGAACAGGTTGAACAGCGCGACCTGCTGCGTGTCGCTCATCCGGTCGCAGTCGTCGATCGCATAGATGCCGATGCGCGGGTCGAACGTGAACGCGCCGAGCGGGCTCTGCGGCGTCAGGTAGCGCGCATAGCCGTACGACGCGTCGCTCACGAGCGCCTGCAGCAGGTGGGTGCGGCCGCTGCCGGGCTCGCCCCAGATATAGAACGACCGGTCCGGCACGGGGCCGGCCGCGAGCGCGAGATCGAGCTTCTGCAGGCGCGAGACGAGCTCGTCGTTCTCCTCGTTCATGATGAAGTTGTCGAACGTGGCGGGCGGCGGCGTGCCGAGATCGAGCGTCAGTTGACGGGACACAACAGTCACAATGCAGATCGATTGGAAAAACGCGGGCCGTACGCCGGGCGCGCGCGGGGGAGGGCTCCGGTGCTCGACCACGCGGCCGCACGCACGGCGGCGCGCGGGTTCCGGCGCGGCTCGCGTGGCGAAGAAAACGGGGACGTGTCGACCAAGATGCAATCCCTGACGATTCGGTGCTGGGAATTCCGGCCAACGGGCCGGCTTCGGGTAAAATCGCATTTTACCGACCTTCTCGCATTCCCCCATGAATCCTCCGAAATCCGCTCCCGACGCTCAGGGTCTGTCCTATCGCGACGCAGGTGTCGACATCGACGCCGGCGACGCGCTCATCGACAAGATCAAGCCTTTTGCGAAGAAAACCCTGCGCGACGGCGTGCTCGGCGGCATCGGCGGGTTCGGCGCGCTGTTCGAAGTGCCGAAGAAATACAAGGAGCCGGTGCTCGTGTCGGGCACCGACGGCGTGGGCACCAAGCTCAAGCTGGCGTTTCATCTGAACAAACACGATACGGTCGGCCAGGATCTCGTCGCGATGAGCGTGAACGACATCCTCGTGCAGGGCGCCGAGCCGCTGTTCTTCCTTGACTACTTTGCGTGCGGCAAGCTCGACGTCGACACGGCCGCCACCGTCGTCAAGGGCATCGCGCAGGGCTGCGAACTGTCGGGCTGCGCGCTGATCGGCGGTGAAACGGCCGAAATGCCGGGCATGTACCCGGACGGCGAATACGACCTGGCCGGCTTCGCGGTCGGCGCGGTCGAGAAAAGCAAGATCATCGACGGCAGCACGATCGCCGAAGGCGACGTGGTGCTCGGCCTCGCATCGAGCGGCATCCACTCGAACGGCTTCTCGCTCGTGCGCAAGATCATCGAGCGCGCGAACCCCGACCTGTCGGCCGATTTCCACGGCCGCTCGCTCGCCGACGCGCTGATGGCGCCCACGCGCATCTACGTGAAGCCGCTGCTCGCGCTGATGCAGAAGCTGTCGGTGAAGGGCATGGCGCACATCACCGGTGGCGGCCTCGTCGAGAACATCCCGCGCGTGCTGCGCGAGGGCCTCACCGCCGAGCTCGACCAGCACGCGTGGCCGCTGCCGCCGCTGTTCAAGTGGCTGCAGGAGCACGGCGGCGTCGCCGACGCGGAAATGCACCGCGTGTTCAACTGCGGGATCGGCATGGCCGTGATCGTGTCGGCGGCCGATGCCGACGCGGCGATCGCCGACCTGACCGCCGCCGGCGAACAGGTGTGGAAGATCGGCACCGTGCGTGCGACCCGCGAAGGCGAGGCGCAGACGGTCGTGGTCTGACGCGCATCGCAGCAGCAGAATGCAGCACGGAAAGCCGCCCGGTATCGCACCGGGCGGCTTTTTTTTCGGGCGCCGCGTCTGTATGGACGCAGGCCGATGAAGGAGGGGCGACGATGACCGAAGACGAACGCGCGATCCGCGAACTCGTGGACAACTGGTTCGTGTCGAGCCGGCGCGGCGATCTGGCGACGGTGCTGGACCTGATCGCCGACGACGCGATCTTCATGGTGGCCGGCAAGCCGCCGTTCGACAAGGCGGCGTTCGCGGCCGCGTCGCGCGACGCGAACGCCGGCGCGGAGCACGCGCCAAAGATCGACGGCCGCTACCGGATCGACGAACTGCGTGTGATCGGCGACTGGGCGTACCTGCGCAATTTCATCGAGATCGACGCGACGCCGCCGGGCGGCGAGACGATCCGCCGCTCGGGCCACACGCTGACGATCTTCCGCAAGGCCGGCGGCCGCTGGCAGCTCGTGCGCGACGCGAATCTCGTCACGCTCGCGGGCTGAACGCGACGGCGCGCGCCGACGCTCACGCGGATGCGCGCGGCGCGTTCGCCGGGCGCGCGCCGGCCAGCAACGGCGGCACGAGCAGGTACAGCAGCGCGGCGGCAGCCCAGACGAGCCCCGGCCACGTCGCGCGCGTCGCCGCGTAGGTCGCGGTGACGACCAGTGGCCCCGCGACGCCGATCAGGCTCGCCACGCTCGCCAGCGTGCCCTGCAGTTCGCCCTGACGCGTATCGTCGACCTGCCGTGCGAGCATCGCCTGCAATGCCGGCAGCGTCATGCCGCCGGCCGCGAACAGCGGCAGCAGCGCGAACGGCACCCACGCGGCGGTCGCGAACGCGATGACCGCCAGCCCGAGTGCATCGCCTGCAAGGCCCAGCGCGAGCGCGCGCCGCTCGCCGAGCCGCGCGATCAGCGGCCCGATCGCGAACGCCTGCGCGAGCGCGTGGCACGCGCCGTAACCGGCGAGCGACAGCCCCGCGACCGGCGTCGACCAGCCGAAATGTTCCTGGCCGTACAGGATCCACAGCGTCGCGGGCGCCTGCGACACGAGTGCCACGATCACGTAGATGCCGACCAGCGGCGCGAGCGCGGGCGCGCCGCTCAGCCGGCGCAGGTTCGCGAACGGGTTGAGCGCGCCAGCCGTGCGGCTGCCCCCGGCCGAGCGCGGCCGCGATTCCGGCAATACGCGCCACACGAGCACGAGATTCAGCGCGTTGAGCAACGCGGCCGCGACGAACGGCGCACGCAGGTGCAGCGCGCCGAGCAGGCCGCCGATCAGCGGGCCGGCGATGAAGCCGATGCCCATCATCGCGCCGAGCTGGCCGAAGCGCCGCGCGCGGTCGGGTTCGGCCGTCACGTCGGTCACGTACGCGGTCGCGACCGCGACGTTCGCGCCGGTGACGCCCGCGATCAACCGCCCGACGTAAAGCCATGCGAGCGTCGGCGCGAGCGCCATCAGCAGATAGTCCAGCGCGGCGCCCGCGAGCGACGCCAGCAGTACCGGGCGGCGGCCGAAACGGTCGCTCAGCGCGCCAAGCAGCGGCGCACACAGGAACTGCGCGAACGCGTACAGCGCGAGCAGGACGCCGTAATGGGTGTCGGTGCTGCCGGTGGCGGCGAGCGAGCGCAGCAGCCCGGGCAGGATCGGCATCACGATCCCGACGCCGATCGCGTCGAGCAGGACCGTGGCCAGAATGGCAATCAGGGACGGATTCAAGGGAATAACTCTATCGATGATAGAGTTAGGATTATTCCACAGTTTCCCTATCGGTGATAGAGATGAAGGACACAGGGGCGCGACTGACGCGCGACACGGTATTGCGCGCGGCGCTCGACCTGCTGGATGAAGTGGGGATCGATGGACTGTCCACCCGGCGGCTCGCCGAGCGGCTCGGCGTGCAGTCGCCGACGCTTTACTGGCATTTCAGGAACAAGGCCGAGCTGCTCGACGCGATGGCCGAGGCGATCATGCTGGAGCGCCACGGTGCGTCGCTGCCGGAGCCGGGCGAAGTATGGGATGCATGGCTCGCGGAGAATGCGCGCAGTTTCCGCCGCGCGCTGCTCGCTTACCGCGACGGCGCGCGCCTGCATGCCGGCACCCGGCCGCGCGCGCTGCATTTCAGTTCGATCGAACGCAAGATCGCGCTGCTCGGTGAAGCGGGGTTCAAGCCGGACGAGGCGGTCGACGTGATGGTCGCGATCGGGCGCTTCGTGGTCGGCTGGGTGCTGGAAGAGCAGGCGCGGCCGGACGGCGACGCCGATGCGCTGCTGCCGGATGCGGCCGAGTATCCGTTGTTCGCGCAAGGCTGGGCCACGCTGCGCGAGCGCAGCGGCGACGAAGCGTTCGAGCGCGGCATCGCATGGATCGTCGACGGCGCCCGCGCGCGCCTGGCGGCGCGTCGGGCCGGCTGACGCATCAGCCCGGTGTGCGGCCGTCGAGGACGCGTTCGAGCGCGTCGAGCGCGCGGGCCGTCGAATCCGGCGCGACGCAGTCGACTACGATCCGCTCCGGCATCGCGCGCAGCCACGTGATCTGGCGCTTGCACAGCTGGCGGGTCGCGAAGATGCCCTTGTCGCGCATCGTCCGGTAGTCGGTATCGCCGTCGAGGAATTCCCATGCCTGCCGGTAGCCGACGCAACGCATCGACGGCAGGTCGGGATGGAGATCCTCGCGGCGCCGCAGCCGTTCGACTTCGTCGATGAAGCCCGCGTCGAGCATCGCATCGAAGCGCTGCGCGATCCGCGCGTGCAGCACCGCGCGATCCGACGGCTCGAGCGCGACCGGCACGAAGCGGTACGCGGCGGCCGCATCGTCGGTGCGGCGTGGCGCGGCGAGCAGCACCGACATCGGCTGCCCGCTCAACATGAAGATTTCCAGTGCCCGCTGGATCCGCTGCGAATCGTTCGGCGCGAGCCGCGCGGCCGTGTCGGGATCGACCTGCGCGAGCCGCGCGTGCAGCGCGGGCCAGCCGTCGCGCGCGGCGTCGGCGTCGAGTGCCGCGCGAATCTCCGGGTCGGCGCCCGGCAGGTCGTTGAGCCCGTGCGTCAGCGCCTTGTAGTACAGCATCGTGCCGCCCGCGAGCAGCGGCGTGCGGCCGCGCGCGACGATCTCGCCGATCAGCCGCAGCGCGTCCGCGCGGAATTCCGCGGCCGAATACGCGTCGGCCGGGTCGATGATGTCGATCAGGTGATGCGGCACGCTCGCGCGCTCGTCGCGCGACGGTTTCGCGGTGCCGATATCCATGTCGCGGTAGACGAGCGCCGAATCGACGCTGACGATCTCGATCGGGCGGCGCGCGGCGAGCGCCAGAGCCGCGGCCGTCTTGCCCGAAGCGGTGGGGCCGAGCAGGCAGGCGATCGTCGTCGGGCGGGACTGCGAAGAAGCGCTCATTGCCCGCGCATGAAGAGGCGGTCGAGATCGTTCAGCGTGAGCTGATACCAGGTCGGCCGGCCGTGATTGCACTGGTCCGCGCGCTCGGTCGCCTCCATCTGGCGCAGCAGCGCGTTCATCTCGTCGAGCGTCAGGCGCCGGTTCGCGCGCACCGCGTGATGGCACGCGAGCGTGCCGAGCAGTTCGTGCTGGCGCTCGGTGAGCACCCGCGAGCCGCCGAACGCGTGCAGGTCGGCCAGCACCGCGCGCGCGAGCGACTGCAGGTCGGCATCCTTCAGCAGCGCCGGCACCGCGCGGATCGCGAGCGTCGTCGGCGACAGCACCGCGAGGTCGAAGCCGAGCGATTCGAGCGTGTCGCGCTCTTCCTCGACCGTGCCGATCTCGACCGGCGTGGCCGTCATCGAGATCGGCAGCAGCAGCGACTGCACGGCGACCGTGCGATCCGCGAGCGCGTTCTTGAACTGTTCGTACAGGATTCGCTCGTGCGCCGCGTGCATGTCGACGATCACGAGACCGTACGCATTCTGCGCGAGCACGTAGATGCCGTGGATCTGGCCGAGCGCGAACCCGAGCGGCTGGTCGTCGTGCGCGCCGGCGGCGAGCGGCGACGTGGCGAAGCCCGGCAGCGGCGCGGCCGGTGCGTCGGTCGAATCGGCCGAATCGCGCGCGATGAGCGTCGTGCCGTCCGGCGTGCCGGCGCCGCTGTCCTTGCGGCCGAACAGCGCGTCGTAGAGCGCGAGCGGCTGCGCGACGGGCAGCGTGCCCTGCGTCATCCGCGCCTGGCGCATCCACGTGTTGCCCGCCGATGATGAAGACGACGGCGACGAGAAGCCGCTGCCGCCGCTACCGCCAATGCCGCCGGCGCCGCCCGGACTCTGGCCTAGCGGCGTGTCGAGGAACGACGCCGGCCCGCGCGGGGCGGGCTCGATATGCGCGGCATGGCCGCCCGCGGTGGTTTCCGGCGACGCGCCCGCGTGGCGCGCGAGCGCCCGCTGGACCGCGTGGAACACGTACTGGTGGATCGAGCGCGAATCGCGGAACCGCACTTCGATCTTCGACGGATGCACGTTCACGTCGACGGCTTCGGGCGGCAGGTCGAGGAACAGCACGTACGACGGATAGCGGTCGCCGTGCAGCACGTCCTCGTAGGCCGCGCGCACCGCGTGCGTCAGCAGCTTGTCGCGCACGAAGCGGCCGTTGACGAAGAAATACTGCTGGTCGGCGCGCCCGCGACTCGCGGTCGGCAGGCCGGCGCAGCCGTAGACGGCGAGCGGGCCGGCCTGCTCGTCGAGCGGCAGGTGCGCGGTCGCGAAGCTCTCGCCGAGGATCTTCGCGACGCGCTGCGCGGGCTCGGTCGCATTCCAGTGCTCGACGGCCTTGCCGTTGTGCAGCACCGAGATCGCGACGTCCGGCCGCGCGAGCGCCGCGCGGCGGATCATTTCCAGGCAGTGGCCGAATTCGGTCTGCTCGCTCTTCAGGAACTTGCGCCGCGCGGGCGTGTTGAAGTACAGCTCGCGCACCTCGATCGTCGTGCCGACCGAGCCGGCGGCGGGCGACAGCACGCCCGTCTGCGCATCGATCTTCATCGCATGCGCGGCATCGGCCGTCCGGCTCGTGATCGACATCTCGGCGACCGACGCGATCGACGCGAGCGCTTCACCGCGAAAACCCAGCGTCGCGACCGCCTCGAGCTCCTCGAGCGAGCGGATCTTGCTGGTCGCATGGCGCATCAGCGCGAGCGCCAGTTCGTCGGGCGGAATCCCGCAGCCGTCGTCGGTGATCGAGATGCGCTTGACGCCGCCTTCTTCCAGCACGATGCGCAGCGTCGTCGCGCCGGCGTCCATCGCGTTCTCGAGCAACTCCTTGACGACCGACGCCGGGCGTTCGACGACCTCGCCGGCGGCGATCTGGCTGATCAGTTGGTCGGGCAGGGGCTGGATCGCGCGCAGCGGGCGCGCGGCGGGGGCGGGCGCGGCGCCCGCGGCCGTTTCGGTGATATCGGACATGGCCGAATTATAGCGAGGCGGCGAACGCGTGCCGGGGCGGCCGGCCGTTACGTTTTTTCACGGAGCCTTAAGGTAGTTTCGGTATCATCGCTGGGTTGCACGCGCCGCTTTGGCTGGCGGGCGCCTCGGCCATGTCTGGCCTGTTCCGGCCGTTCCGGCCCCATCGCCTTCGAGGAATCGCATTTGGATACGCTGCTTCATTTCGTCAATCTTGTCCTGCATATCGACGCTTTCCTCGGCGATTTCATCCGGCAGTACGGCGCGTGGGTCTATCTCGTCCTGTTCCTGATCGTGTTCTGCGAGACGGGGCTCGTCGTGTTCCCGTTCCTGCCCGGCGATTCGCTGCTGTTCATCGGCGGCGCGTTCGCGGCGACGGGCGAAATGAACGTTGGCCTGCTGATCGTGCTGCTGCTCGTCGCGGCGATTTCCGGCAACACCGTGAACTACCTGATCGGCCGCTGGATCGGCCCGAAGGTGTTCAATACGCATATCCCGGTGCTCGAGCGCTTCCTCGATCGCGCCGCGCTGCAGAAGACCCACTCGTTCTACGACAAGCACGGCGGCAAGACGATCGTGCTCGCACGCTTCATTCCGGTCGTGCGGACGTTCGCGCCGTTCGTCGCGGGGGCTTCGTCGATGAGCGTCGCGCGCTTTCAGTTGTTCAACGTGATCGGCGCGCTGGTGTGGGTGCTGCTGCTCGTGCTGCTCGGCTATTTCTTCGGCAACATTCCGTTCATCCGCCAGTACCTGAACGTGATCGTGCTGGTCGGGATCGGCGCGGCGATCGTGCCGGTCGCGCTGGGTGCGGTGTGGAAGCTGGTGCGCGGGCGGCGCTCGGGGGGGGCGCCGAAGGCGGGCGGGCGCTGAGCGGGGGCTTAGTATTCGATGCAATAAAAAAGCGTGGCGGCTGCCACGCTTTTTTTGTTCGTGCGGCTCGGGCGCCGCTTCCGTCACGCGTTGCGTTGCGAGACCGGGGTTTCCGGCGTCGGATAGCCGGCCTCGCGGAACGTGTCGAGGATCACGCGGTTGGTGTCGCAGTACACCTGCCAGTAGTTCTCCGGCTGGGTCGACGGGCGCACGAACAGCAGCGGGCCCTCCGGCGTGAACTGCAGCACGCCGACGTCCGGTGCCGGCACTTTCAGCACGTTCGGCACCAGCTGGATCTGCGTCTTCAGGCGGTTGATCGCATCGGCCGCGTCGACGCTGTGCGCGATCTTCGCGGTCAGGTCGACGCGACGATGCGGCGTCGCGCTGTAGTTCGCGATGTTGTCCGAGAAGATCTTATTGTTGCCGACGATCGTCACGATGTTGTCGGCGGTGATGATCGTCGTGCCGAACAGGCCGAGTTCCTTCACGGTGCCCGTGACGCCGCCCGCGCTGATCACGTCGCCGATCTTGAACGGGCGCAGCACCTGCATGAACACGCCGGCGGCGAAATGCGCGAGCAGGCCGCCCCAGGCCGTGCCGATCGCGAGGCCGAGGCCGGCGAGCAACGCGGCGAACGAGGTGGTCTGTACGCCGAAGATCTGCAGGATCGCGAGGATCAGCAGGATCGTCAGCAGCACGCCGACGACGGAAGTCAGGTAGTCGGTGAGCGTTGGGTCGACCTTGCCGCTGCGGCGAACGACCTTGCCGAGCAGGCGGGTTCCGATGCGGATCGCCCAGCGGCCGACGAACCACAGCACGATGGCCGCGAGGAGGTTGAGGCCGAAGTCGAGGCCGCGGGTCATCAGGAATTGCTGGGCGGTGGCGAGATCGATCATGCGTTCTCCGAAGTCAAGGGTAAAGGGGCGGCGCATGCACCGGAATGGGAGGCGCTTTTATAACCTGACCTGGGAGGGGCGGGCAACCGGGCTGACATTGGTTGACGTAATGAAAAACGGGCAGGACGCCTGTGCGTGCTGCCCGTCTGGCGCATCGGATCGACGCCGGTTGCGGCGCGCGACCCCGAAGTTGCGGTGTTTACTTCGCTGCGCGTCCGTAGGTGTCCTCGAAGCGGACGATGTCGTCCTCGCCGAGATACGCGCCCGACTGGACCTCGATCAGTTCGAGCGGGATCTTGCCGGGGTTCGTCAAACGGTGGGTCGCGCCGAGCGGGATGTAGGTCGACTGGTTCTCGGTCAGCATGATCTCCTTGTCGCCGTTCGTGACCATCGCCGTGCCCTTCACGACGATCCAGTGTTCGGCGCGATGGTGGTGCATCTGCAGGCTGAGCTGTGCGCCAGGGTTCACGATGATGCGCTTGACCTGGAAGCGGTCGCCCTGGTCGATGCCTTCGTACGAGCCCCACGGGCGGACGACGCGGCGGTGGGTGACCGATTCGTGGCGGCTCGACTCGTTCAGCCATTCGACGATTTTCTTGACGTCCTGCGCCTTGTCGCGATGCGCGACGAGGACGGCGTCGGCAGTTTCCACGATAACGATGTTGTCGAGGCCGAGGGCGGCGACCATCCGGTGTTCCGCGCGGATGTACGAGTTCTTTACCGAATCGGTGAAGACGTCACCGATGAGTGCATTGCCTTGGTCGTCGGCTTCCGCGATTTCCGCGAGTGCGCTCCACGAGCCGATGTCGTTCCAGCCGAGGTCGGCCGCCGCGACGACGGCGGCGCGCTCGGTTTTCTCCATCACCGCGTAGTCGATCGAGACATTCGGGCAGGCCGCGAACGCTTCGGCGTCGAGACGGAGGAAGTCGTTGTCGCGCTTGGCGGATTCGAATGCGAGTTCTGCCTGGCGGGCGATTTCCGGTGCATGGCGATGCAGCTCCTCCATGTACGTGGACGCCTTCAGCATGAACATGCCGCTGTTCCAGTAGTAATTGCCGTCGCTGAGGAAGCGCTCGGCCGTCGGGGCGTCGGGTTTTTCGACGAATGCGTCGACCTTATAGACCTGCTTGCCGTCCGCGATGGCTTGGCCGCGACGGATATAGCCGAAGCCGGTGTGCGCTTCCGTCGGCGTGATGCCGAACGTGACGAGGTGCTGGTCTGCTGCGATGGCTGCTGCCTCAGTGGCTGCGGCGATGAATGCCGGTTCGTTCTGGATGACGTGGTCGGACGGCAGCACCAGCAGCAGTGCGTCGGGAGATTCGTGCAGGGCGAGCAGCGCGGCGATCGCGATCGCGGGTGCGGTGTTGCGGCCGACTGGTTCGAGCACGATCGATGACGGCGTGATGTTGACCTGGCGGAGTTGTTCCGCGACCAGGAAGCGTTGGTCGTTGTTGGTGACGACGATGGGGGCCGTGACGTTGGGGACGTGCTGAAGGCGGACGGCCGTCTGCTGGACCAGCGTATGGTCGCCTGTCAGTTTCAGATATTGCTTCGGATAGCCGCCCCGCGACATGGGCCAAAGGCGGGTGCCGCTGCCGCCGCAAAGGATAATCGGGAAAATTGTCATTTCTTCTCAGTCACGAGTGTCGTTGTTCATGCGGTCCGATCGAGTCGACGATTGCAACAGACAATGCGGTGTCGATCGAATTTCGGAAACCGGTTTGCCGCTTCGCTCGGAGGCGCCAGACAAAGTGGTTGGCCACGTTACGGATCCAGCGAAAAATCTTGCGCATCGGGCGTGACGGATTGCGTCCGATATCGGTCAGAGGGCGTGCAGCTGCTGCCGTCAGCCGATGGATCGCAGCTTCCGGGGTAGTATATAGACGAAGTTTCCAATCCCAGTAGATCGGATAGCGAACGAATGCTCCGGCAACCAGCATGTCAAGCGTGAGCATCCGACGCCGCCACGGAATCGGCAGATGGTCTTGAGTTAGTCCCCAGCCCGCGTAGAACGGCATGCCATAGGTAAAAACAGCTTTTTCCCGCAGGAGGGCGTCAAAGCCCGCCAGCGACGACATCGTATGAACTTCGTCAGCGACATCGATGAGCGACAGCAGATCCGAATCAGTGTCGACGATGTCGGCGAGCTGTGTTGCGTGTACGAGCCCCTTTCTGTTACCGGATAGGACATCGGGATGCGGCTTGTAGACGATGAACGCGGACGGTCTTGCGAGGCGTACTGCTTGAAGCAATGCTTCGGCATCCCGTATATTGCCGGTGCCTAGTTTGATGGATGCATCATCTGCTACCTGTCCAGGCACGAGCACGACCGTTGTGCCCGAAGGCGCGCGCCACGACGGCCGCCGCCGTCCGAGATTGTATTTGCTGATGCCGGCAGAGACGATGCTCACGCGCAAGCTTTTTGCTCGCGAAAGTTCCTCCGCTGAGAATTCGGCTGTATTCAGCAATTCGCTGAGATCGCTGGGCCGGCTCGCGTCGAAGTAGATGCCGCGTTTGTCGATTACTTGGCTTGCCGGGGGGGATATGTCTGAGCCTAGGCCGTCGGAATGTATAAAGCCGTCTTCGATTCTGACGTGGCGTGTCGCCGGTGAAAGTTCGTTGGCATTTCTTGCCCCCCATAGCGCTGCGCATTCTGTCGCATCACGGATGTCCGGTCGGGTTGTCCACCGCAGCGCACCGCCCCCGGCGACAAGGAACGGTGTTGCAAATGGTCGTTTCCACCATTGAAACCGGAAGCCAGCGACGTACGGAAGATCTGCGAAGCGCGAGCGGACAGCACGCTGAAGCTCGAGATGCGTCAGCAACTGGTCCAAACGTCCCGGCGTATGTGTTACGGGATCGAGATAGTGGCAATGACGGAGAAAGACCGCGTTAAAAAATCCGACGAGTGTCGGTCGCGAACGGCGCTCCGGAAAAGCGCGTTCGTCTAGCGTAAGCCCCCATCCCGCATAGAACGGCTCGCCGTAAACATGTATCGACGCACCCGCTAACAGGCCGAATAGACCTTCCGTCGCTCCCAGCACATAAATGTGATCGACCTTGGGAAGCATAGGGAATGGCAGCGTACTGGCATCCATGACGGGAAGCGGTGAATCCGTTACTACCGACAACCATTCACCGTGCGCCCGATCCTTGGAACGGAGGATGCGGATGTCAGCGTAGCGATGATTCGCGCGGACCGCTGCGACCATGCGCCTGAAAACTTCTGGATCGTTTCGGCGTGGCGATTTCTCACCTTGTGTCGAGATTACGCGCTCATCGATGATCAGAACATGCTCCATCGAACGATGTGGCTCTGCGTTCGAGAGCGGCGGAAGGGCGCATGTACAGAGTGCTGCGACACGTCGGAGTAGCAAGTTCGAGCTGGCGTCGCACTCATTGGTGCCCCGTAGCGTCTCGCTCAGAGCATCGGCGAACAAGCGTTGGTCGGACCTCGGGAACTGGGCACTGAACCAAGATAGTCGCGGAACTCTACGGCTTGAATGCGATTGAAAGGGTCCCGGCCACGTAACGTTCACGCGTCCATTGACGCGTGTTGCGTCGCTTCGAGTGCTTCCTTCCGGCTCGCAATTCGTTTGGGGCAGCGCATCTCCAGTCGACCGGATCGTATTCCTGTCGCGGCTGTCGTTGTGACGCGGACTGTCCAGGTTCGAAAAGAAGATCATTGACGCAGTGCCTCGATCAAGCTGTCGACGCTGCGGAAATGTTCCGCCCATGTCGGCTCACGGAATCGCCGGATTCGAGCGAGTTGTGCGTTCCGCTCGGCACTGTTGTCACGGCTGTATGATTCGATCCGAGAGATCCACCCAGGGCCGTCGAGCGGGTCGAGATAGTCCGGGATATCGTCGGCAATTTCGCGAAATACCGCAAGATCGCTGGCGATGACTGGTGCGCGCGCAGCAAGTGCCTCGGCCAACGGCATTCCGTACCCTTCGACGAACGACGGGAACAGTAATGCTCGTGCGTGTTGGAGCCATTGATCGAGTTTCTCGTCGGAACAATTGTTTTCTTCTACGACTGTCTGACGAAGCCAATTGCAACGATCAAGCATATCGACCACGTTCTCGCATTCCCAGCCTCTGCGTCCAATCACAACGAGCTTTGGTGTGGCCGTTCCGTATTTTTCCGTAAGCTGGCGCCACAGATGCAGCACGAACCAATGGTTCTTGCGTGGTTCGATGGTGCCGAGCATGACGAAATAGGGGCTGTCCAGAAGCGGTGTGAGTGGCTTGGTGCTGCGGGCAAATCCCGTCGCGAGAGGAGCAACGACACTGGCAGGAAGTGGGATTCCTGCTTGGTTCGCCTCGGTTGCCATGGAGGTCAAGGTGGCTTGGGAATTGGCGATGAGTCCATCGGCATGGGCGAAGGCTGTATGCATGCGTCGGCGATGAATGGCGTCGACACCCGGCCGGCAGTATTCAGGGTGGGTAAGCGGAATGAGATCGTGCACCATAAATACTGTACGAATTCGACGTCTTTTCATCGATTCGTAGTAACGCCGGTATTCCAGACCGCTGTGGCTGGTGTGCAACAGGATGCCGTCGGTCACAGGCTTTTCCCATGGATGCTGTAGCACTGCCCGGACGATCAGGTTGCGGATAGCACGCCGATTGCGATTCGTAATCGTCAGCCACGAAAATACACGCTGCGAATCCTTTTGATTTAGGATGGTGACGAATCCTCGCTCACTCAGAACGGCTCGAGCGCTTGCACCGTATCGCTCGATGTAGGCAAGACCGACCCGGTCGATCCCGGTAGGGACGAGGCCGGCGTAAAGCCGGTCGACGAGGCGCGTGACGTCCAGGAGAATCGTCGGCACTGAAATGGTGACAAGTAGAAGAAGAAAAACGATAGCCTGAACAGGTAAGTTCGGCCGGATCTTTATTGGATGTGTGCCATTTTACTCGACAACATGCGACAATCTCCGCTGATTTTTTAGACCATCAGCGTAATAAATGTCCCGTCCGTATCTCGGCTCCACTCTGTCCGCTTTCATGTTGACGGCGGCATTCCTTACGGGTTGCTCCAGCATCCCGACATCGGGGCCTAGCCGGTCCCAGATTCAGCAGGTACCGCAGTCCGCGAATCCAAGTGGAATCCAGATCGTGGACGTGACGGATGCCGTCGCGCGCCAGCTGTTCAGTGAGCGACGAACGTCGGATTTTGCCAATGTGCTCGGTGGCGGTACACGGTTCAGCGAACAATTGGGTGTCGGCGACACGATTGAAGTCTCGATCTGGGAGGCGCCGCCCGCAACACTTTTCGGCGCTGGCCAGCAAGTGAGCGGCGCTGTAGCGGCCGCGACGAATGCGCGGGTAACGGTATTGCCGGAACAAGTGATCGATGGTGACGGCACGATCAACATTCCGTTTGCGGGGCAGATGAGGGCGGTCGGGCGTACGCCCGCACAGCTGCAGCGTGACATCGCCACCCGGTTGAAGAACATCGCACATGATCCGCAGGTACTCGTCAGACTGTCGCGCAACGTTACTTCGTATGTGACCGTTGTCGGGGACGTCGCGAGCAGCAATCGCATGCAGCTCAGTGCGCGCGGCGAGCGCGTACTCGATGCGTTGGCGTCCGCTGGCGGGGTCCGGCAACCGGTTGACAAGATCACGATCCAAATTACGCGTGGTGACAAAGTCGCGTCGCAGCCGCTCGAAACGATCATCAAGGACCCACGTCAGAACGTTTCGCTGCGGGCCGGCGATGTGGTAACGGCTTTGTATCAACCGTTCAGCTTTACCGCGCTGGGTGCCACGGGCAAGAATGAAGAAGTCAATTTTGAGGCCCAAGGTATCACGCTTGCTCAGGCTCTGGCGCGTGCCGGCGGTCTACAGGACACACGTTCGGATGCGCAGGGCGTGTTCATCTTCCGGCTTGAGGATGCGAATGCGCTGCAGTGGCCTGACCAGCCCGTGCGTACGACGATCGGAGGGAAGGTCCCTGTCGTGTACCGGATCAATCTGAGAGACCCTAACTCGTTCTTCGTCGCACAGAGCTTCATGATCGACAACAAGGATTTACTCTATGTGTCGAATGCGCCGGTTGCTGAGTTGCAGAAGTTTTTGAATGTCGTGTTCTCGGTTGCTTACCCGATTGTCAACGGAGTGCAATCGTTCAAGTAAGAACAATGTTGGGGGCGGTTTAGATGGGCGCGCACACGATTTTGGGGCGGGACCACGCGTTCTCGTCCTCCGTGTGTTTTCATTACTCAAACTAACTACGTCGAATGCGCGATCTGGAGTCGAGCGCCGCGTTGCGTGACGCGGGCGCGTCGCTTAGGGTTCACTATTCCGAAAGGATTCTGCCGATTTGGCGCGGACCGGGCTTCAACCCGGAGTTGCAGCTACCGTTCGAAGCTGTTTCTCCTCGTGATCACAGTCCGTTGCCTCCCGCTCGGTATCGGGCGATGGCATGTGCGAGGCAGCTCTTTATATTCTCGCAGGCTGGCGACATGGTACATGCTGAGCGGCTGTTCGATTCGCTGCGGCGCTATTTCGAGGACCGGCGACACGGTGGCTGGTTTTACAGCGTGGACATCAACGGCAAACCGAAGGAGCGCGAAAAGGATTTGTATACGCACGCGTTCGTAATCTTCGCCACCGCTGAATATGTGCGTCGGTCAGGGTCGCGGGAGGCCCTTGCCGTGCTGGAGCGAACTGCAGAACTGGTCGATACGCGCTTTGCAGTGGGTGAGCAGGTACCCGGCTTGCTAAATGCGACGATGTCCGAGGACTTTTCGGGCGTCGTCGGCACACCCTTGCAGAACCCGCTAATGCATCTGACGGAGGCTTGGCTTGCCGCCGGGGCGACAACCGGTTCCGACGAGTTTGATAAGCGCCTGCACGTACTCGCGACCGCAATCTCAAGCACTTTTGTCGAGCCGACGACCGGCTGCATCGCAGAATTGCCTGTCGGTAGTGCAGGCAATCGACTCGAACCGGGGCATCAGTTCGAGTGGTATTTTTTGGCGGTCGGTAGTGCACATCCGGCGTTCGTCACGTCCGGATTGCATGCGTCGCTTTCTTCTGCGTTTGAGTTCGCGTGTCGGTATGGCGTTGATCCCGATACCGGTGGTGTCTCCGCAGCGGTCGATGAACAGGGCGGGGTGCTCGATGCGACCCAACGCATCTGGGCGCAAACCGAGTACTTGCGCGCGCTTGCGGCTCACGATTCGATCGAGGGCGAGGCGTTGTTGCGGCGGGACATTGAGCGTTTTCGCAGCCGCTTCCTGCATTCGCAAGGCTGGCACGAGTGCTTGTCGCCGCGAGGTGCAGTCGTGAGAGCGGAAATGCCTTCAACGACGCCTTATCATCTGGCGACGGCTTTTGCAGCACTCCCGTAACGCAGCCTGGATCGCCCATGGTTGGCTGTGTTCCCGAACATATCGCAAACAACAATATGAGCCTGAATCTTTCAAACGCGGCAGTCCTCGTTGCTGGCGACGTGATGCTAGACCGCTACTGGTTCGGTGATACCACGCGCATTTCTCCTGAAGCACCGGTACCGGTAGTGCATGTGTCGAAGGTCCACAGTACAGCTGGCGGTGCGGCGAATGTCGCGGTCAATATCGCGAATCTCGGTGCGACGAGCAGCCTGATTTCCGTGATCGGCACCGATGCGGCGGGGCAGGATTTGCTCGAGGTGCTGCAGGCGACCCGGGTTCGATGTGAGTTTCTACGCGACGCAAACTTTCAGACCACGGTCAAACTACGTGTGCTGGCGCGTGGCCAGCAGGTCGTACGCGCTGATTTCGAACAGAAGCCGGATCACGAGTTGCTGCTTCCGATCGTCGATCTCTTCGACGCGCACCTTGACGCGCATCAGGCAGTGGTGTTTTCGGATTACGGCAAAGGCGGACTGTCGCATTTGCTCGACATGATGCGCATTGCACGCGAGCGCGACAAGATCATCCTCGTGGATCCCAAGGGGACGGATTATTCTGCCTATCGTGGAGCGACTCTCCTGACGCCTAATCGGGACGAGTTCGCACAGGTTGCCGGCAGGTGGTCCTCCGAGGAGGATTTTGAGCAGAGAGCATTTGCTCTGTGCGCAAATCTCGACCTGCGTGCGTTGCTCGTCACCCGTTCAGAAGAAGGAATGAGCCTCTTCGTCGACGGGCATCACACAAAAATCAGCGCGCAGGCGCGCGAGGTGTACGACGTGTCAGGTGCGGGCGATACGGTAATCGCCACGCTGGCAGTAGCACTTGCGAACGGGTACACACTTGTGGATGCTGCGCGTCTTGCGAATCGGGCCGCAGGCGTAGTTGTGGGCAAGGTCGGCACCGCTCCCATTACACTCGACGAACTGGTTCGTGCCTAACGAGTGTGGAGATGCTTGGATTCGTATGCATCGCTTGGTATGACATGTGCCGTCCAAACGATGTACACGGTCCTCAACTCATTCAGCGAGCTTCGTGATGTGACCGGATCGGATCAGTAAACGCCGTCCGGCCTGATTTTTTCGATTACGCATTCGATCTCGTAAGGTCCTTCCGCGTGCTGCTCCGGCGGTAGATAAAGATCCGCGGTCCGGAACCGCTCGCGCAAATGGGCGATTCGATATGTACCGCGCGGAATGGAGGACTCGATTTCGTGGAGCAGGCGTGCTGCTGTATAGAAACGGCGATGATCTGCGTTGAATGCTGACGGTGGCGAACGCCGGCGCTCATATGCGTCCATCAGTGGAACAAACAAAATGAGCGTGCCATCGTAATCGAGCGCTCTCATGCATTCGCGAAGAAAATAACCATAGTCCGCGACGTGCTCCAGTAGATGTGATGCATGAATTGTGCCTAACGAGCCATTTTCATATGGAAGATTGCGGCCATCGTAGCCTGGCGTGTCTATATCAAGCCCGTGCGCTTCCTCGAAGATTGGGGTGGAGTCAGCGGCCCCTTTGTAGCCGACGTCGATCACAATGCCGGGGCGAACGAATCGCTCCCAGAAACCCTCCGCCGTGCGTTGATCGAACAGTCTGGTGGGTTCGCCCTGTAATCGGCTCGACTTCACCAGCTTGATGCGACGTGCAAAATTGTCCATTTGTCCGAGTACCCATCGTTGTATTAAGAGGCTCGTCAAACTTTTCCATTGAAGGGCTACTTTATTGGAGAGCCTGTCACGTTTGCAGCCGGCAACGATGGAATTTACAAGAACGCTGAATGGGGCATGACAGCAGTCTAATGATCGGAAGTATAACGTGCGACGGTGACGCACGCATTTCATCGCCCGTCGCTGCTCAGTTGCTAAGCAGCGACGGGCATCGAAAATTCGGAAACTGCTCTGGTCAACCCGGACTTGAACTAGCACCCCGGCATGTGCCGGTTATCTTCTGGTGTGCTCGTTCAGCGAAAGTCGACCCGACGATAGACGTCGATAGTGTGTTTCGCGCAATTGGACCAACTACGTCGAGATGAAATCTCAAGGCCTCGTGAGCGAGCATTGGTGCGCCAGGTATCGTCGGTCAGGATGTGCTCGATTCCGTCGCGCAGGGCTTCATGATGATCGGGGTCGGTAAGATAGGCTGCACCGTCGGCAACTTCTGGAAGCGACGACCGATTTGAGCAAAGGGAAGGGATGCCGCTGGCGAGCGCTTCCAGTAACGGCAGCCCATAGCCTTCGTAAACTGATGGAAAGGCAAACGCCCGTGCGCCAGCGTATAGTACCGGCAGTATCGCTTCGGGCACGAACCCGAGGTAGCGCAGCCATCCTTCTTGTTCGCCCTTGGCGATTGCTGCTTTCAGAGATTCATTGAGCCATCCGTCGCTGCCTGCGAGTACCAGCGGATACCGGGCGCGAAGGTCGGCTGGAATATCGCGATAAGCGGTCAGCAGGCGGTCGATACGTTTACGCGGTTCTAGCGTCGAGACACACAGTGTATAAGTGCCGGGGCCCAAGTTCAGGGGCCGCAGCGCAATGAGAAGTTCTTCGGTGGTACGGGGATGAAATTCGGGGGCTACACCCAGTTCGACAGCCGAGATCGACTGTTCCGGCCACCCAAAATATTCAATGATCTCATTTCTGGTGGCGCGAGAATCCGTGATCAGGTGGCGCGCTCGGGCGAGCGTCGAGGAGAATTGCGATTCGAACTGCCGGATGCGTGCGGCCGGGTGAGTTTCCGGATACTTAAAAACGGACAGATCATGAACGGTGACCACGCCTTGTTCGATGAATGAGGGTAGAAAATAGTTCGGAGAATGAAATAGACTGCGTGATGTCCGGTGCTTGACGGACCATGTGTGCCATGCTTTCGCCAGAGGCCTGAAGAAGCGTCTGCGACGTGGTTCGCCGGCCGTTGCAGCAAGAAGATTCATGGGGTTTGCAACCCAGCGATCGCCATACAGAAAGCGGACACTTTCCAAGTCGGGAGAGCGGTGATAGTGGGTCGCCAACTCCCATGCATAGCGTCCAATCCCAGTAAGTGGCGGACGGATGGCGTCGACTGACAGGACGACGTTCATTCGTCGCGCTCCAGCATCCAGTTCAGTGTATCTTTCAGCGGAATCGCATTCAATGAACCGACTAGCGTCTCAAGGCGCGCCTTACTGCCGACCAGACGATGAACCTCGTTGGATCGAACAAACGCCGGATTAATCCGAATCTCCGGGGCATACCCGGTAAGTGTCCGCATTGTATCGAGGATATCTTCAAGAGAATGTCCGATTCCAGAGCACACGTTGACGACCTGACCGCATATCTCGTGTTCCACAAGCTTTCGGTAAGCGCTAGCGACTATGCGTACGTCGGAAAAGTCTCTCACAACGTTGATGTTGCCCAATTCGATGACCGACGCGCGCCGCCTGAAATGGTCGACGATCTTGGGAAGCAGGAATGCCACTGACTGACCGACGCCGGTGTAGTTGAATGGACGCACGATCGTGATAGGGAGCTTGTCCATCCAGAGCGCAGCCATGTGTTCCATCGCCAGCTTACTCACGGCATAGTCGTTGGCGGGACTCGGCAGAACCGTTTCATCCACCGGATCACGTGCAGCGTTACCGTAGATGTTTGCACTGCTTGCGAGAAGAACGGACGTAGGAACGTGTGAAGATCTGGCCAATGCATCGAGAAGATTGCGCGTGCCGATCACGTTGGTTCGATACATACCGTCGGCGTCACCGTGCGCAACGAATGCGATCGCGGCGAGATGGACGACGACGTCCGGGCGTTCGCGTGCAATCACGTCAATTGTTTGTTCGCGGTCCAGCAGATCGCAAGCGAACGTTGGCCATAAGCCTGCTTCTTGAGCCCCGTGAGCCGTGCCGCATACGATATAGCCGGCCTTCTCCAGTTCGGCTGCGACATATCGACCAGTAAAGCCGGCGATACCGGTGACGAGTGCTTTGCGTGTCATGTTATTCCGCAGAAGTGACAGTGACTTCGACATATCCAGTTCGGAACCCTCGCTCTTCGAACCAGTAAATACCTTCTTGGAGCATCGTGAGTTCCAGAATGTACCGGCCAGGCAATTCCGGGGCTTCGATCCAGGCGTCCGCTGATGTCCGGGTACGAGGAGGAATGCCGCCATCGGGCAGTGAAGAACGCGCGCCGTCGAAGACGGCTATCTCGCCGTTATCGCGCCGCCAGTGGTATGCAATCTTGACCGGACGGAATTTGTCGCCGATCCATATCGAGTCGCTCTCATTCCAGATGTGCACAGGAACGCATTTACGCTTTCCGCTAACGATTTCGAGTGTTGTGATATCGGTGCTGATCGAGCCCTGAGGACGCTGGACGACAATATCGTCCTGAACAGACCCGACCCGACTGACGGACAGCTCGGTAGGCAGGTACATGTAGCCCATGTGCGGAATCGGTACGTCCCGATAGACTCTAAATTCGCACGCATGGTCTTGCCAGAACAGTTCGTTCAAGTGTCCCGGCAATCGCTCGGTAAACGAGAATCCTGCGAAATAGTTTCCTTCCGGCAAAATGGCCGCGACCTTGAAGCTCAATCGATATGAGCCTGCTTCTGCGTTCAGCAGCGGTGTGCCGATCTGCGTGCTGTTAATGCTGAACGCGCAGCTGTCATGCTCGTCCATCAGCGAGAGGGTAATCTCGAGATCCTCAATCGGGCGCGTAAGCAGGAACTCGATATCGAAGGTCATCGCTACGCCATGACGAACCCGAGTTCCGTTTTGTAGTGAAATGGACGCTACGCTGACATCCGGGGTGTTGAGCATTCGAGGCATGGGTTCGTCGAACTTTTGCCATCCAGGAAGCGGCAGGGTAGGTGCGGCCGGTTCAGGCACCGACCACTGTCGACGAAATTCGGATAGGTGACTGTAGAACTCCAGGTCCAGCCGGTTGAGTTCGACCAGACGCTCGCGCAGCGTATCGCTGATTTCGGTTGCCTTAGGGCGTGTGCTCGTGACGTTGACTTTTCCAAGTCGCTCAGGCGGCTCGATACCTACAAGACGTGCGACATCGCGCATGAATTCCGACATGTGCTCATACATGCCAACCACTTCGTAGCGGCTGATCGTAGCGAGCGCACAGGCAAGTTTGGTCTGGTCGTTATCCGACGGGTGGCCGGCCACCTTGGAGAAATGTTCTACGTACGGAGAGCGTACGGAATCGAAGAATTCCGGCGTCGCCTCTTCGCCTTCTGATTCGAGGAATTTCCGTGCACCTTCGATCAGCGGGCGCGTTTCCGAGTCTTCAGGAACGTTGTTGATCAGAAAATAGATCCACGAGATCGCGCGATCAAGTGGTTCACGAAGCAGCGTGATGTACTGGTAGCGCGGATCGAGTTGCTCTCCGTGACGGAAAATCACATGCGCAGAGATGATGGAATATCGACCGCCATATTGTCGGACGAGGGCAGCATGCTCGCCGACGAGATTGGTCGTCACGCACCCGCTGCCGAGCGATCTGGCGAGCCAGTTATTGATCGCCTGGCCCGCGGTTTTGGGCAGATGGTCGAAAATGACTCGCCCCGGGAATGCTTTGGTCTCTTGCAACGTGCGCTCCATCATCGCATCAGAACGAAAACCCGGACTCGTTACGACGAATGTCGGCTTCGACCATCATCTGGCACAGTTGCTCCAGCGAAGTCTCCGGTTTCCAACCGAGCAGATTGCTTGCCTTTTGCGGATCGCCAATGAGCAGGTCGACTTCGGCCGGGCGGTAGAATTTGGGGTTGACTCGCACGAGCGTTGCACCGCTTGCCCGATCAATGCCGATTTCCCTTTCGCCGGCACCTTCCCATTCGAGATCGAAACCAGCAGCCTTACCGGCCATCGTGACGAAGTCGCGAACGGTTTCGGTACGATTCGTGGCCAATACATAGGTGTCGGGTTCGTCGACCTGCAGCATCTTCCACATGCCACGCACATATTCCTTTGCGTATCCCCAGTCACGTTTCGCATCGAGGTTGCCGAGTTCGAGCACGTCTTGCTTGCCGAGCCTGATCTTCGCGATTGTATCGGTGATCTTTCGAGTGACGAATTCACGACCGCGCAACGGCGATTCGTGATTGAAGAGAATGCCGCTGCAACCGAAGATGCCGTAGCTTTCGCGATAATTCACCGTGATCCAGTGTGCGTAAAGTTTGGCTACGCCGTACGGGCTGCGTGGATAGAACGGTGTCGATTCCACTTGTGGAATGGCCTGTACCTTGCCGAACATTTCCGAGGTGCTCGCCTGATAGAAACGAATCGCAGGGTTCACGATACGAATTGCTTCCAACAAATTCAGCGGGCCGATCCCGGTAATCTCTGCGGTTGTGACGGGCTGATCGAACGACACACCTACGAAGCTTTGAGCGGCGAGGTTGTACACCTCGGTTGCCTGCGACGACTGGAGCAGGCGGATCGACGCACTCAAATCGGTGAGATCGTATTCGACCAGGTGTAAATTGGGGTGGTTCGTGATACCCAACTCGCCGATTCGCCAGAAATTGACCGAGCTCGTACGCCGATAGGTGCCATAAACCTGATATCCGTGTTCGAGCAGAAACTCGGCGAGATATGCCCCGTCTTGCCCGGTAATTCCCGTGATAATTGCACTTTTCATGGTCGTTTTCATTTGAGATTTTCGTTTGATGATGTGTCAGGTCGTCGACCGACAGACGCACGTCGACATCATGCGGCGACGCCTGCAGTAGTTGGCGGTGCGCGGAATTTACGTTGTCGCCATCACGTCATGCGTCGTTTCGATGCAAAAGCCGCGAACGGCGAGAGCCAGATAGCGTTCGTCGCCGTTCCCGGGTTGCTTGGCGTCGGGAAGTGCGATTGAAAGCTGATTCTTTCCGACGCGCAGATTGCTGACCGGCAGGCGTAGCTCGAGATGCGCCCCTTCCTGAACCCCTTCGAATACCGATATACCGTTCAAGGCGAGCTTGACGCGCTGGGCCCCGAGCGTATCGAACAGAAGCGTGAGAACGCCGGATTCCGGCATCGTTTCCGCACATTCGAAGGTCAAGTTGGAGTGTCTTCCGTTGGTCCAGCGGAACAGCGCCTCCGCATCGCTGAATCCGTGCCAGTCCACCAGAATCGAGTGGTGGTCGACCGACTTGTTCGGATAGACGAAATCGATGCTTGGCGGTGGCGCATAGTCGGGATGGTTGTGCGCGATGTATGTCGCGATATTTGCCAGATCGACGTCCCCGCCTGGCGGAATAAGTGTAGCGAGAGACGCGACCAGTTCATCGACAATTGCTACGCTGCTGCGCTGAATCGCAACTGGCGAGATGCGCAATTCGTTGGGCACGGCGGTCAGCGTGTCGAAGTTTTCAAGTGCCTCGACGACCTGATTGCCGACGTCGCTGACCTGAATGTCGTTAAGGCAGAACAGCGAATATGCGCAGTCGGATCGTTTGGCTCCGTGGCAGGGCGCGCATTGGGCCTCGCGATGTATCACGAAGCTTTGATGAAATTGTGGCGCCCATTCGGAGCTCAACTCATGCCCGGAATAGATGCCGATTACGATAAGGCCGAGATAGGATGCGAGGTGCACGCCACCGGAATTATTGGCAACACATACCGCATTTTCTGACAGAGAGGTAGTGAGCTCGTCGAAATTCAACCCAAGATGGATTGCGACCCGGTCATCGGTGGGGAAACCAAATTCATCCGCTTCGGCTGCATTGGCAAAGTATAGGTTGATGCGCTTGACTAGCGGTTGCTTGAGAAGTTGCCGAACGAGCGATTCATAGTTCGGGGCAGCCCATTCGCGCGCGTCGTTACCGGCCTTCGGGAAGATGGCGATATGCCCTGAATTGGGACGAATACCCCGACGCAGATCGGGGAGCGAAATGTAGTCGTTGATGTCGCCGGGGATTGAGTCGACCACGGTGATCATCTGCTTCGATATCGACGTCTTGTTCAGTACCGAGGCCCGCGAAGGAATGTCCGGGAACGTGCGAATGGCGACATCGAGTCTACTGTCGATATCCGTGTCGGTTGTTTCATACCCCACCTTGACGCCGGCCTTTACGCGTGCCAGCAGGAAGCGGGCATCGCGTTGGCGGCGAAGGTCGATCGCGATGTCATAGCGTGGCAGGGACTTTAGCAGGGCATCGAGCTTCTCTTCCGTGATGGACGGAAGCTCAGACGATTTCCGCTTGAAATAGTCATACGTGTGAATCTTGTCGAACAAGCCGGTCTGGGCCGCAATGGGAGCGTTCCAGCCGCCGGTAATGACCTCGATGTGCGCGTTCGGGTATCGCGCGCGCAACTTGGCAAATGCCGGAATTGCGAGAATGAAGTCACCGAGATGGTCGAGCTTGATAGCGAGGATTTTGAGCTGACGATTTTCAAAGATCGAGGTCTTCTCGACGCTGAGGTTCGGCGACGTCGATACGCCATGGTTCCGGGAGAAGTCCCGCAAGGCGGCCAGAGCCCGACGAGCACTGTCGTCCCATGAAAACTTGCGATACTGTGCCTTACCATGGGCGATCAGGCGATTCCTGAATTTCTTGTCGCTCAAGGCGAGCTTCATCTTGGCGCTGATCGAATCGACCGACTCCGGATCGAATAAGGCGTCCTTCAGGCCGATCACTTCTGGCAGGCTCGTGGCATTTGCCGCGATAACGGGCGCGCCACACGCCATTGCCTCAAGAGGAGGCAGGCCGAAGCCTTCATGCAGAGACGGGAACACGAACAGCGAGCACGTGTTGTACAGCTTCAGCAATTCTTCGTCCGCTATATAGCCAGTGAACAGCAGTTCATTCTCGCTCAGCCCGTTGCTGAGAGCAGTGCGTTTGTACTCGTGTACGTTGCCTTCGGGCATCTTGCCTGCGAATACGAGCTGATGTGTCTGACGGATGCGTCCCGGGAGCTTTGCATATGCCGTAATGAGGCGATGCAGATTCTTCCGTTCGTCCGCTCCACCGGTGTACATGACGAACGAGTTGCGAATTCCCATGGAGGCAAGGAATTCCCCCCGTTCGGCGTTTGTCAGCTGCAGGATGCGGAACGATTCGTCGCAGGCCCCCGAAATGTTGACGACGTCGCGCTCGGCGAAATCGAGTGCGTCGAGTGCTTCGCGACGCGCACTTTCCGAAATGGCGAGCAGTTTTCGACTGCGATTCAGCGAAGCAATTTTGCGGTTGTACCATGTCTGGTGCAACTTGCTGTTACGGAAGTGCTCATCAGGATTGATCAGCGGAATGAGGTCGTAGAGGATGACCGCCGTCGGGATGTTGTCGTTGAGCACCCCGACGCTACCGATTGCGTCGTCGCCGAGCCCTTCGAACAGACTGGTGATCAACACGGCGTCAGGTCTCAGATCGGCGAGAAACGCCTCACGGACTCGTTCTGCAATTTCGCGACGCAGATGGTTCTCCGATTCGAGTTCACGAACAGGACCGGCGGAATTCCAGACCCTGATGTTGCTATCGGGTAGCAAGCCGGAGAATTCCTCCCGGATCGGCTCGATGGTTTCCGGAAACAGAGCACTCAGGGCAAGCACGATTTCATGCTCGCCCTTGTTTCGAACCATGGCCTTTGCGAGTGCGAGCGTGTAGCGACCGATGCCGCGGAAGCGGCTTCCGGTCTGTGCGCCCTGCATATCGATAACGATGCGCATTAGTTTGCCCCGTCGTGTTTTGATTGATCAATCGCGCGCGAGAGATTTGCGTAGATTCGTTTTGCCGCGAGGCTCATATTTGCCAACTGCCGGGAGTCGTGCGGATGTTCAGGCATCGGCGCGCTGGATGTCTGTCGGTCACCGACGATCAATGCATCAAGTTCGTGTTGAAGGTCCGAACTCGGGACTGCGGTCGACGATGACGCCGTGTGCCGATCCGAAACGTGCACTTGAGCAACGATTTGCCGAATAGCGTCAAAGGCATGCATTGATTGGTGACGGTATTCGTCAAGCGTCGCCTGCAAGGTCTCACTGACACGGTCGAGTCGATCGAATCGCAAATGGCATTCAGATTCGAGGCGCGTGATCTGTCGTCCCACGCGGTCGAGTTCCGATTCAAGACGATTGATTTGACGCGCGGCACGACGATCGCCCGTAAAAAGGCGTTTGTACCACCGATTGGCGCTGCGTTTGCGCGCCAGTATCAGAGATACGCCAGGCAACTCGGGCCTTCCATTGGATCGGGCTTCGGGCGATGTCGCAATTTGTGCGATCAGATCACTCTTCTCGTACCCTTGCCGAAGTCTTCCGAGGTAGTAGCGCAAGCCCTCGATGTCGGGCTCCCGGCCTAACAAGGCGCGATAGGCCGCTTGTACAAAAGCGCCTTCGTGCATGTCAAGAAGCTGATCCACGTGCTCGATTGTGTCCATAGCCGTTGTTGTGCGAAATTGGGCAGACTGATCTTGCCCTCGATGTGAATTTGAATCCGACATGCCGCTAAGATCTGCCGGTTGCTTCAGTGCAACCGGGGCGACAGAAGGCATTGTGTCGTCGGGCTGCCGGATACCCAGGTCGGGGGGCGGCGGCACGTAGGATGACGGCGACCACTGATCGCGCCACCCCAGTAGGATGCGGAGTGGCGTTGACAGTCTCCAGATCGGACTGCGCTGCATTCGGTCGATCTCGGCGGCGATGATGCCAGCTTGGGACACCTGTACCTGAAGATGCGAATGCAATGTCGCTCGGAAGGCGCGTTCATGCTCGAATTGCTGGACCAGCTCGGCCAAGCGACGTTCCATCTCCTTGTGCTCGCTTGCCTGTTCGGTAAGTTTGTCGTGGAGACGTTGTTCCCGTTCGGCTGCAAGACGGAGATTGTCGAGCAGTTGTTTGATGAAGCCCTCGCTTTGCTCACTGCGCAATTGCGATTCGTGAGACATATTGGCGAGAGCTGTGTCGTGTCGCTGGACGAGTGCGGCCATGCGCGCGTCCGAGTGTTGCCGTGCTTCCTCAAGCGTCTGGGCGAATTCGCGCTCACGCTGATTCGACTGAGTGAGAAGCGCCAGCGTTTCGTCGCGTAGTACAGCGGCCTGCTTGCGAAGCTCATCGGCAAGCCGCTGTTGGGATAGCAGTTCGGCGCTCATTTTTTGAACGGTCAGATCGGCTGCTCTCCTGGCTTCGGCATCGACGATTCGTTGCTCGCCGAGTGTTGCGATCTCGGCCTGCAATTGCTCGATGCGTTGCAGCAGTGCATGTTCTCGCCGGGATGCAACGCGATCCTTGATCCGTGCCGCCCGTGAAGACTGCTCAAGCTCATTTCTCGCGGCGAGCCGTGTATTGTCGATTTCTATCGTGAGCTGATCCAGCGACTGCTGGGTGGCCGTCAGCCGTGCCTGGAGCGCCTGTTCGCGCGTCGCAATGGCGTTGCGGTCGGCAGTCATTCTCTCGACCGCGTCAGAGAGCACCTTTACTTCGGTCGCATGGGTGGCAACAAACTGCTCATGTCGCGCATCGTGCTCCCTGCGGGCGTGCTGGATAGCTTGCCGAAGTTCGTCGGCGGCGTTTTGCCTGAACGTTGACTGATCGGCGACAAGATCCCGGATGGTCTGCTGAAGTTCAATTAGCGTTTGACCGAGGATGCGCTCGCGCTCGACGAATTGCATTTCGCGGTCCGCTGCAGATTCGGCTTGTCTCTGCAGATCGGCTTTCGCGTGCGCTTCAATGGCATCCCGTTCAAGGCGAAGTTGCTCAAGCGAAGTACGTGCATCGTCGAGTGCACGATTGAATTCCTGTTCACGAGCCGCGAAGGCAGCTGCCTGGCTCGCTTTGGTATGTGACAAGTGTTCCAGTTCGGCGCGAATATGCCGCTCGGCCGTCCTGAGTTCTCCGAGTGATGCATTGGCTGCCTCGAGTGCTTGCGATAGCTCTCCTTCACGTTCTGCGGCGCGAATGCCTTGATCTGCGATCTCTCTCGCAGCGCTTGCCAGCTCGGATGCTTGTCGAGCTTCGGTGTCCTTGAGCCGCGCGATTGTTTGCTGGTGTTCGGTCGCATGCCGATGTCGGTTTGCTCGGCAAAACGGCGTGTCTTCCGCAAGATTGAACGAGTCGAACACGTTAGGAGGCGCACGAAATGCCTGCCGCAACTCGGGATGTGCTGCACTGATGTAGTAGCGGTTCAGTCCATCGAAGTAAACGGGCTCGTAGTCCCGCTGCAGCATTAGCGATTCCCAACTGCTGTGGGCTTCGTCCGTTGTTAACGGCAGCGTGCTTTCAAGCAGCACGATCCAGGGGCGGGCCCGATGATTTGTCCACCCTTCGAGAACCTGGCGTTCGAACCCTTCAACGTCGATCTTCATCCAGTGAATATCGCGTTGGCCAATTTGGTCGAAAAGGTCGGACAACGTGAGGCACGGAACTTCGATCTGCTCGACCGTGAAGCCCTGGCTGCGATGCCGTTCCGCGATCACCGCGTCTGCGGTGGACAGACCGGTTTCCGGAATTTCGTAAAGCGTCAGAACGCCGGCCTTGGCGGCGAGTGCAGCCTGCAGGATTGTTTCGTCGCGGCGCTCTCGTCGCAGTAGCGTTGCGTATGCGACGGTAGGCTCGATGTGAACGCCTCTCCACCCGTGCTCATAGAACGCTTTGCTTACCGAATCAATGGTCGGATGCTGCGCACCGACATCGACATAAAAGCCGTTTTCGACGAAGCCCAGCGCTCGCCAGAGCATGACATCCTCGAAATTCTGGGCGTATGACGTAATGCTCATGCTGCAACTGCCACGGTAGTGAGGCAAACATTCTTCATCGTGATGCGAAATCGGTGTCGGTTTCTGAGTCGGGCTGGAAGGTGCGTAACAGATAACTCTGCCACGAGTCGCTATCCTATTATGTTTCTTAAATCCTGGCGATTATTCCGGTATCCTTGGCCAGCCTCGGATCCGATCCGTTGATTTTTTACTGGACCGTCATTCATTCCTGATGCGAATGATTTTGTCGCGATGATCTGGTGGGGGATTTGCCGATCCGATCTACTCCGCGATTATATTTTTCAGAAAGTTGGCGCTCTCTTGCCACGTCAGAGGTGTCGCGGGGGACGGCAATGTTCCACTTTGCATTCTTTCAAACCAGTGCCTAAGCACGTTAGCGAGTTCGAGACGATTTTTCGCCGAGAAGTAGGTGGCGTGTTCGCCGGCGACCTCACGGAATACTGGCAGGTCGCGAGCGAGGATCGGCATCTGATTGCGCGCGGCCTCGATCAGAGGGAGTCCAAACCCCTCGCCTTCGGAGGCCATGATCAATCCATCGAGCGTACGATACAGGTTAGCCAGCTGTGTGTCGTCGAGGTCTGGTAGCCAGAAGAGCCGCGTGCCGGCTTCAGGATGGGTACGTAGGCGTTCAGCAAGCACATCGACATGCCACCCCTGCTTACCGACGACGACTAATCCGACGCTGTAATCTTGCTCCCAGAGCACCTCGTATGCATCCAGCACCGCGGCGTACCCTTTGCGAGGCTCGACCGTGCCGACCATTAGTGCCCAGCGGGTGGGCGGATGGCTGCCGGCGATACTGACTGGTGCAGACAAGCTGGCAGGGTGCTCTTCGGGGACGAGATCGGTGCCGAGATGGAACCACCGGATCGCGGGACCTGCGTCGGTCAACCCTAGTTTGCCTGCCAGCCAGCGCTCGAGATCACTAGCGACAGCTTGGGAAATGCACACGAGCAAGTCTGCATGTATGGCAATCGTCGTGAGCCAACGGCGAAAAGACTTGCGTCCCTTCGGCGTGAACCAGTCCGGATTAAGGGCGGGTAGAAGGTCGTACACGATGAATGCAAATCGGACGCCGCGAGCTTGCCAGTCGAGATACTGATTACGTCGACGTGGCGCGATTCTGCTGCAGAGGTCGAGGCCCAAGAACATGTCGCCTTCGTTAACTTGTACTTCCGCCCCCGCAGGGTGCGGAAGCCGGATGCCGAATCGCGCGGCGCACTCGATTGCATATCGATAAACGTCGCTACGGGTTGCCTTGACCGGGACGACTTCGATGCCCGATGGTGGCGAGACGGCAAGCTCTTGTAGCAGCGATCGGACGACACGCTGTATACCGGTCCCGGCGTCGTGGTTTGCCAGAATCGATACGTCGATTAGCAGGCGGCGTCGCTTCACGGTGTCATGTTGCTTCGGTCTGACGGCGGCGACGGCGCGGCGCGCTGTTAATGTCCAGCGAGGTATGCCGAAGATGGCGATGGACTGCCAGGCTGATGCGCGGAACGTACTGGACCTGACGCGAGCGGGGCAGTGATTTACCATTGGATTTCAGTTCGCACTGTTCTGATAAAACGCATACGCGTCATCGATCTGCTCGAACGAGTGCAACTTGCCCTGTGCGAGCACGGCGGCCCGGTCACAGTGTTCCCGGATGTATCCGGCATCGTGGCTGACGATGATGAGCGCGCGATCGCGGCGGCGTTCGAACAACTCGTGATGGCATTTCGCGTGGAAACGGCTGTCGCCCACGGCAATAATCTCGTCGATCAGGAAACATTCGAATTCGATTGCCATCGAGATGGCGAATGCAAGCCTGGCCCGCATCCCCGCAGAGTAGCTCTTGACAGGTTCGCGAAGGTAGTAACCAAGCTCGGAGAATTCCTGTACGAACGGCTCAGCCGCCTTCGCATCGGCGCCGTATACACGGCAAATGAAGCGCAGATTGTCCATGCCGGTCAGGCTGCCCTGAAATGCACCGCCGAAGGCGAGCGGCCACGAGACACTCATGTTGCGGCGGATCTTTCCCTCGGTGGGCAGTTCGGCACCACTGATCAGGCGGATCATCGTGGATTTACCTGCCCCATTTCTGCCGAGAATGCCGATCTTTTCTCCGGCATGGACGCGGAGATTGATCTTGTCAAGCACGCGGCGCTTGCCTTGCCGGGTGTGGTAGTCCTTACAGATGTCTTTGAGGTCGATCATTCCGGCTCCACGCGTGTGCCGGCATCTCGGACAAGAAGCAATCCGACCAGAAGCAGGGTCATATCAAACCAGACCATGTAGCTGATGTCGTAGTGGGGTTTGACGAGTGAACCGAAATAGCCGCCACGAAGCATTTCGGTTCCATGCACGGTGGGCAAAAGCAAGACGATCTTTTGGAACTGAGATGGCAGCCAGTCGACCATGAATACCGCCCCGGACAACGGAAACAGCAAATACGCAATTGTGTGCCAGACCCGTTCGATGGTCTCGCTTCGTTCACTGAGCGCTCCGACGACCAACCCAAGGCCAGTGCCGAACAGTGCAAGATGGATCCAGCCACCAAGCACGAGCAGAATGTCTTGCGGAGGTTGCATCAAGCCGATAACGATGAAGAGCGTCGTAAGAAACACAAACGACATGGTTGCTCCGGCGACTTCGAGCAGGATGCGTGCAAAGAATAGGTCGATTACCCGGACGTTGCGATGGTATAGCAGCGCTTGATTGGGCAAGATCGCAAGCGCGCAGCGATTGGCGCAATTGCGCCAAATCAGCACCGACGAATATCCGGTGATCGCGAACGATGTGATCGGCAAGGTGGAGCCGTGCGTCGCCTTCATTGCCGTCCAGAGTCCGAGAACGCCCAGCGTGAACATCATCGGTTCGAAGAAAACCCACAGGAAGCCGATGTTGTGTCGTCCGTAGCGGGTGAGAATTTCACGCATCAGCAGCGCGCCTATGACACGCAACTGAATTTGGAACGATCGGATGAGGGGGGTGTCGTGATGCACGATCAGTGGCTCAGTCGTGATGCTCGCGTACGCCTGCAAGCAGCAGGCTCAACACTCCCCAAGCGATCATCCCGAGGGCGAATACTTCGAAAATCGACTTCAGGCGCTTGGGTTCGATGGCTACATCTGGCGTATTCGGTTGCACCAGGCGTTCCAGATAGAGTTGCTTTTTCTCCGCCTCGGCCTTTGCGTTCTCTAGATTGGTGAGTGCAGATGCAAGTTGCTTCTCTGCGAATTGAGCATCGAGTTGAAGTCGTGCGTAGCGGGCCGCCTTGTCTGAAAGGGAGTTTTTGCTGCCGACCACGCCGCCCGTCGTGCCTTCGATTTGCTTTTGCAGGGCCGCAATGTTCGTACGGAGAACTGGAATCTGCGGATTTTTGGGAGCAATGGCTTCTAGTTGTAGCAATTGCGCCTGTGCCGCGTACAACTGGCTTTGTAGACCTGCGACCTGCTGCAGTTGCAGGGCAGATTGTCTCTCGGGATCGAAGACAGCGTAGCTGTTGCGGTACGCGGCGAGCGAAGCCGCCGTGTCCTTTGATTTGGCCGCAGCGATGTCGACTTGCTGCTGGGCAAAGCTCACGGTATCGTTCGCCGCACGTTGGTTCATGCGGTTGATCAGACGCTCGCTTAGTGTCAGCAGGCTCTCGTTGATCTGAGCAGCATCCTTAGCCGAGTACGCGCGTACCTGAAGCGTTGTGATTGACGTTGCGGAGTCGAATTCAACGCTGACAACGTGCTTTCCATAGTATTTCCAGAGTGCTTCGAAGCTGTTATCGAAGAACCGATGGAAGCGACTGACAAAGTCACCGTGATTGCCATATGCATCAGCGATGTAGTTGCCGTGGTTAAGCTCGGTTAACGCATCGCGGGACTGAATATAGTCGATGACCGGATAGGTGTCGTCCTGAGCCCTGGAAAATCCGGTGCCTTGGAGCAGCATGCCGACAAGACTGGTTTGGCTTTGTCGTTGCGGGCTGCGTACCACGAATCGGGACTCCGATACGTATATATCGGAAGCAACGAGTCCGTAATACAGGGTGGCGATGGCAGTGGGCAGTACCACGGTGAGCGCGAAGAGTCTATTGATTCCGCGGAGCCGATCGCGCAGACTTTTCTTTACGTGCGCCGACGATGATGTCGTGATGCCAGTTGCGTTTTCCAACTTATTTCCATCCAGACTGATTGTCGTGTGGTAGATCTGCGGGACACGGCAGAGGGGCAGATCGACAGCGAGACATCGATGAGTACGATCGCCCTTCCTGCCGCTGCCGCAGCGACGAGCGACTCGGGCCGCAGCATGCACCGGGGCGGAAGATTATAGCGACTAGGCGCTGCCCCCGCCATCTTCGGACATCGTATGTCATCTCTACAACAATTCGATCAGTGTTTTTTTGAAGTGACTATATTTGTCACATTCGTGATGCTATATTCACCGCTCCTCAGAAAAGGCGAGCGGTGGGACGTTAGACCTCGCCCGTATTTAAAACAATTGGGCCGGTGAGGGCCACGCTACATAGCCGGTTGACTTTTCCATGCCTCGCTCATTTCTTGTGCTGCAAGGCACGGCTTCGCTGTTTTTCAGTCGGCTCGCCGATGTTTTGGCCGAACGGGGACATGCGGTACGTCGCATAAATTTCTGTGGCGGTGACTGGTTCTACGGCAAGACTCGCAATCCGGTCAACTATGCCGGGCGGGCTTCCGAGCTTTCTACCTGGTATGGCGACTTCGTCCGCCGCGAGAGAATCACTGACGTTCTGATGTTCGGCGATTGCCGCGAAGTTCACCGGCACATGCATCCTGTCGCCGAGCAATTCGGTCTGCGCGTGCACGTGTTTGAAGAGGGTTACGTGCGTCCGCACTGGATCACGCTTGAGAGCCACGGCGTGAACGGTCGTTCGCGAATGCCTGTGGATCCGCAGGAATACATGAGGCTGCGCGATGTCATCCCAGCGGCAGAGCCCGGCGTGCCAACCGGCTACAACCTGTATGAGCGAGTATTTCATGACATCACGTACCGGGTCGCCAATGCGCTGCTGATGTGGCGGTTTCCGCTTTATCGCAGCCATCGGCCGAAGAACGGTGTGTTCGAGTACACGGGGCTCGCGGTTCGGGCACTGTTGCAAGGAAAGCATCGACGAGAGGCCGAAGCTGTCACGCGCGAATTGCTCGGCTCCGGCCGGCCTTATTACCTGTTCCCGCTGCAACTCAACTCCGATGCGCAGATCGTCGTGCATTCGCCATTCGAAGGGGTGCGCGATGCGATTGACTACGTCCTGCGTTCGTTCGCCCGACACGCGCCGCACGACGCGACTCTGCTGATCAAGAACCACCCGCTCGATACCGGCATGATCGAATACCACCGTTTCGCGATGTCGATTGCGCGCGAGGTCGGTGTCGGGGATCGGGTCCGTTTCATCAATTCGGGCCATTTGCCGACGCTGCTCGAGCATGCGCGTGGCGTGGTCGTGGTGAACAGCACGGTCGGGCTGTCGGCTTTGCACCACGAGCGCCCGCTAGTGGCGCTCGGGACCGCCATTTATAATATGCCCGGCTTGACTTGGCAGGGGAAACTCGACGATTTCTGGCATGGCGGCGAGTTGCCGGACATGCACCTCTATCACGCCTTCCTGGATTACGTGATGTATCACACGCAAATCAACGGCGATTTCTACACCCGAACCGGCATTGAGATGGCGGTCGCGGGGGCGGTCGAGCGCCTGGATCGCGCGGATGCCTGATCAACTGCGGCGAAACATCGTCATCACCGGCGCAAGTGCCGGTCTCGGCCGCGCACTGGCGCTTGTCTATGCGCAACCGGGCGCGACGCTCGGCGTTGTCGGCCGCAATCTCGCCGAGGTCGAGAAAACGGCTGCCGCGTGCCGTGCACGTGGCGCAACGGTTGAAACGGGCGTGATAGACGTGCGCGAGGCGACGGCCGTGTCCCACTGGTTAAGCGACTTCGACGCCCGTCACCCGATCGACCTGCTGATTGCGAACGCCGGCGTGGCCAGCACGATCGCCAATGCGAGCGACTGGGAAGACCTGGAACGCACGGCTCGCGTCATCGATACGAATCTTTACGGCACGCTGCACACGGTCCTGCCAGTCATCGACCGGATGCGCGAGCGCCGGCGCGGCCGTATCGCGATGATCAGTTCGATCGCCGCATTGCGTGGCATGGCGATCTCACCGGCCTATTGCGCGAGCAAGGCGGCGATCAAGGCCTATGGCGATTCGGTGCGCCCGCTGCTGGCGCGCGACGGCGTGGGCGTCACGATCATCCTGCCCGGCTTTGTGAAGACGGCGATGAGCGACGTATTCCCCGGCGACAAGCCGTTCCTCTGGAGCGCCGAGCGTTCGGCTGCATACATCCGCCATCGGCTCGATGCAGGCCGAAGCGAGATTGCGTTTCCCGGATTGCTCGCGTTCGGCATGCGCCTCCTGCCACTGCTGCCCGCGGCGCTGGCCGATGCGATTCTTGACCGTCTGTCGTATCTTCCGTCGAAGGACCGAGCCAATTGAGCGCGCGTCTTGCCGTGACGCTGACGGCCACCATTGCACTGTCATTTGCGGTAGATACGATCGCTGTCCCGCGCGCGCCACTGAGGCGTCCGCTGCTGTCGTCAGTGCTTCATATTGTTGCCGTAGTCTTCGTATTCGACCTGGTGTTCGCCGCCACCTGCCGATCGCTGTTTTCGGCCTGCGCGTCGCTTGCGCTCGTCGGTCTCGTCGCCGCAGTCAGCAATGCGAAGTACGAGTCGTTGCGCGAGCCGTTCGTATTTACCGATCTCAGCCTGTTCAGCCAGTTGTTTTCGCATCCCCGTCTTTACTTGCCATTCCTCAGCATCGGCAAGGTCATCGCGATCGGCGCCGGCATCGTACTTGTGATCGCGGGCTTCGTGATCGAGCGCCCCGTGCTTGCCGGCTCCCGCGCGCTGGCCTGGCTTGCGGTAGTACTACCGTTCATGCTTGCCGTGTTTGTGGCTGCCCGCGTGCCGCTAACGCTCGATCCCGATGCCGACCAGCGTCGCCACGGTTTTTTTGCGGTGTTCGTTGCCTATCTGCTCAACGGCCTGCGTCCCGCGACATTTCGGCGGTTCCGCGAGATTATGGCGGCAGGGCCGTTCGCAACGGGTAAGTCCGCGCGACGTCCCGACGTGATCATGATCCAGAGCGAATCGTTCTTCGATGCACGCCGGCTCGGTGACGCGGTCGAGCCGGCGCTTTTCGCGCGCTTCGACGAGGCGCGCCGTGAGGCCGTCTCGCATGGCGAGATGACGGTGCCGGCGTGGGGCGCCAATACCATGCGAACGGAATTCGCCGTGCTGACCGGCACGGAATCCTTTTCGCTCGGATATGCACGCTTTTATCCTTACGCGTTTGTAAGAAATAAAGTCGCGTCGCTTGCATCCTGGTTCGACCGTTGCGGCTACGATACAGTCGCGATTCATCCCTATTACGCCGATTTCTTCGGGCGGAACCGGGTATTTCCGCTGCTCGGTTTTACACGCTTTCTCGATATCCGCCATTTTGCATCGGCGTCCCGTGCCGGTCCGTATGTGGCGGACGCCGCAGTATCCGAATCGATCATTGCCGAACTCGAGAGGGCGGGCGACGATTCTCCGCGCTTCGTCTTCGCAATGACGATGGAAAACCACGGCCCGTTGCATCTCGAGGAGGTTTTGCCTGGAGAATCCTCTTCACGGCATACTTTGGGCGAGGGAGCATCCTGGCGCGATCTGACTGCCTATCTGAGACACATTGAAAACGCCGACGCAATGATCGGCCGCTTGCTCGATCATTTACGCGCCAGCGATCGTGAAACGGTCGTTTGCTTTTACGGCGACCACGTTCCCGCGTTACCTCACGTATTCGAAAAGCTGGGCGTTTCTCCACAAACCAGCGACTACTTCATTTGGCGAAATTACGGCGCAGATACTCCAGAATGCCGGAATTTGGCAGCCGAAGAGCTTGGGGTTGCACTGCTGCATGTGGTACAAGATGACGGAAATCGCGCGGAAGAACCGCACGCATCCGAGAAAGCGACATAAAAGATGAACAGTAAGATTGCAATAATTGGGGTGGCTTGTCGGTTTCCCGGGGGCGCAAACAATCTTGGCGACTTCTGGCAACTGCTGCGCGACGAACGCGACGCAGTAACCGAAATCCCCGCCGACCGCTTCGGTACCGATTTCTACCAGCACCCGTCCAAACGCGAACCGGGCAAGAGCTACACGTTCGCGGCCGGCGTGCTCGACAACGTCGCCGGCTTCGACGCCGCGTTCTTCGGCATTTCGCCGCGCGAAGCGGCCCAGATGGACCCTCAGCAGCGCCTGCTGCTCGAACTCGCATGGGAAGCGTTCGAGGACGCCGGCGTGCGCCCGGCCGACATGCGCGGCAGCAACTGCGGCGTTTTTGTCGGCGCGGCCAGCATGGATTACGGCAACCGCAACATGGACGATCTGAACGTGATCGATCCGTATTCGGCGACCGGCAATACGCTGAGCATCGCATCGAACCGCGTGTCCTACCTGTTCGACCTGCACGGCCCGAGCATGACGGTCGACACCGCCTGTTCGTCGTCGCTCGTCGCACTCCATCAGGCCGTCAAGGCACTGCAGTCCGGTGAGGCCGACGTGGCGCTCGCGGGCGGCGTCAACCTGCTGCTGCACCCGTTCGGCTTCGTCAGCTTCTCGAAGGCGTCGATGCTGTCGCCGCGCGGCCGTTGCCGCGCGTTCGACGCGACCGGCGACGGCTACGTTCGCTCGGAAGGCGGCGCGTTCGTGCTGCTCAAGCCGCTCGATCGCGCGCTGGCCGACGGCGACACGATCCACGCCGTGATCGCCGGCTCCGGCGTGAACTCGGTCGGCCACTCGCCGGGCGGGATCAGCGTGCCGGGCGCGCCCGCGCAGGCGTCGCTGCTGCGCAGCGTGTATGCGCGCGCCGGCATCGATCCGCGGTCGCTCGCCTATCTCGAGGCGCACGGCACCGGCACGGCGGTCGGCGATCCGATCGAGGCGCGTGCGCTGATCGACGTCGTGTCGGGCGAGCGCCCGGCCGATCGGCCGCTGCTGATCGGTTCGGTGAAGACCAACATCGGCCACCTCGAAACGGCATCCGGCATGGCCGGCCTGCTGAAGGCCGTGCTGTGCCTCAAGCATCGCGCGGTGCCGCGCTCGCTGCACTTCATCACGCCCAATCCCGGGATCGATTTCGACGGCGGGCGTTTGCGCGTCGTCGATCGCTACATGCCGCTCGACGCGGGCGACGCGCCGCTGACGGTCGGCGTCAACTCGTTCGGCTTCGGCGGAACGAACGCCCACGTCGTGCTGACCGAGGCGCCGGTCGCAAACGACGTATCGACGGCAGCGCTCGAGCCGACTCGAGCGCAACCGTCCCCGCTCGCGCTGACCGCGCGCAGCGCGAATGCGCTCGCGGCACTCGCGGGCCGCTATCTGGCCATGCTCGACGACGGCGGCGACTGGCAGGCGCTGGCCGCCGCGGCCGCCCGTTGGCGCCAGTGGCTCGAACGTCGCGCGATCGTCGCGCCGGCCGACGTGGCCGAAGGCCGTGCGGCGCTTGCGGCACTGGCCCAGCAGGCACAGGACGGGTTGCCGGCCTGCGTGGCGACCGGCCAGGCACCCGCCGACGCATTGCGTACCGCGCTCGTGTTCTCGGGCAACGGTTGCCAGTGGGTCGGGATGGGCAACGAACTTTATGCGGAGAACGCGGTTTTCCGTGCGGCGCTCGACGAAGTCGACGCGCTGTGGTGCGAGGACGGCAGCCCGTCGCTCGTCGACGTGATGCGCGGCGGCCCGGGCGCGGAATGGCTGGCCGGCGCGGGCGCCGAATGGCTCGCCGCGACGGAGAACGCGCAGCCGCTGCTGTTCGCGATCCAGGTCGGGATGATCCGCGTGATCGACGCACGCGGCATGCGTTACGACGCGGCGATCGGCCACAGCGTCGGCGAAATTGCCGCGGCGTGGGTGACGGGCGCGCTGTCGCTCGCCGACGCGGTGCGCGTGATCAAGATCCGCAGCCGCGCGCAGGCGATGACGCGCGGTAGCGGCCGGATGGCGGCCGTCGGCGTCGGCGAGGCAGCCGCGCGCGAGTTGATCGCGCGCCATGGGCTCGCGCGCCGGGTCGAGGTGGCCGGCATCAACAGCCCCGACGCAGTGACGCTCGCCGGCGAGTTGCAGGGTTTGCAGGCGCTGGAGGCGGCGCTGCGCGGCAGCGGCAAGTTCTTCCAGATGCTCGATCTCGACTATGCGTTCCACAGCAGCCACATGGACCGCATCGAGCCGGTCGTGCTGGCCGAGCTGGCCAACCTGCGGCCCCAGCCGGGCAACGGCAGGTTCGTGTCGACGGTGACCGGCGGCGCGCTCGCGGGCAACGCACTCGATGCGCGCTACTGGTGGCGCAATATCCGCGAACCGGTGCGCTTCGGCGACGGTATCGCGTATCTGATCGAGCAGGGCGTCCGGCTGTTCATCGAAGTCTCGCCGCATTCGATCCTGCGCACGTACGTGAAGCAGGCGTTGACGGGCGCCGGCGTGACTGGCGCGGTGCTGCCGACGCTCAAGCGCGATCACGGCAGCGCGGCGACGCTGCGGCAAGCGATTCTCGCGGCGATCGCGCATGGCGCGAGCGTCGATCCCGACCGCTTTGCGCCGGGCGCATCGCGTGCGGCATTGCCGTCGTATCCGTGGCAGCGCGACCGTTTCTGGCTCACGCCGACCGTCGAGGGCTACGGTCTCGTCAATCGCCGCCGCGAGCATCCGCTGCTCGGCTATCGGCTGCACGAACATGCATTCGGCTGGGAAAACCAGCTCGATCCGGCGAAGCTGCCGATGCTGGCCGATCACGTCGTCGACGGGGGCGTGGCGTTCCCGGGGGCCGGCTACGTGGAAATGGCGCTCGCCGCGGCGCGCACCTTCTTCGATACGCCGGATGCGGCGCTCGAAAACGTTGAGATCCGCACGCCGGTCGTGTTCCAGCCGCAGCAGGCGAAGCTGTTCCGGCTCGTGATCGAGCCGCGCACCGCGACGTTTACGATCGAGACGCGCGACCGGATGTCCGACGGCGCATGGACGCTGAACGTGACGGGGCGGATGCTGGAAAGCGGCAATGCGCTCGGCGCCGCGAGCATCGTGCCGGCCGCGACGCTCGAACGCCTGCTCGCGCTGCCGGCCGCCGACGGCGATACGCTGTATGCGAACACGGCAGCCATCGGCCTCAACTATGGGCCGGCGTTCCGCTGGGTCCGCACCGTGTGGGTCGCCGCGGCCGAGGACGCCGCGTTGGCCGACGTCGCCGCGCCGGCCGCGTGCGGCGATGCGCGGGCGCTATCCGCGTATCTGCTGCATCCGGCGCTGATGGACAGCGGCTTTCATCCGCTGTTCGCGCTGCTGGCGGCGCAGGCGCGCGATGGCGAGCATCCGGCCTACGTGCCGGTGCAGATCGGCCGGGTCGACTATTTGCGCGGCGACGCGGTCGCCCGCGTACTCGCACGGGTCGACCGGCGCAGCCCGCATTCGATCGTCGCGCATTTCGAATTCCTCGACGCGCAGGGCGCGATCGTCGCGCGGCTCGGCGGCTGCCGGTTCCGGCGCGTGGACCTCGTCGGCCGGCGGCAGAATCTGCCTTCGCGTTTCGTCTACCGCCTCGAAGAGATGCCGTTGCCGAACGACGTCGACGCGGCCGCGTTGCCGGCACCCGACGCGCTGCTCGCGCAAGCGGTCGCACGCGTCGACGCCGCGGAGCTCGACGGCCGTCGGACGCAGCATTTGACCGAGATCCTGCCGCTGCTCGACGTGCTGGCCAGCCTGTACGTGCTGCGCGCGTTCGATGCGCTCGGCGTATTCGCCGGTACGTGGCAGCCCGCACCGGAGCAGGCGGCGCTGGCTACACGCCTGGCCGACATGCTCGTCGAGGACGGTCTTGCAGCGCGTGACGGCGCGCGTCTCGTCCGCGACGACGCGGCGTGCGCGGCGCTGCCGCCGCTCGACGATCTGTGGCGTGGGCTGCTGGCCGAATCGCCCGGACACGTGGCCGAGCTGACGCTGCTCGCTCATTGCGGCGCGGCGCTGCCCGACGTGCTGAGCGGTGCGAAGGACGGCGCACGCTGGCTGTCGCCGACCGGACACAGCCTGGTCGAGCAGTTGCTTGCCGCATCGCCGACCTGGCAGCACGTGCATGCGCTGCTGGCGGCCGGCGTCGAGCAGGCGGTCGACGCGTGGCAGCCGGCGCGCCGGCTGCGCGTGCTCGAACTGGGCGCGACGGACGGCGACGTGCTGCAGACGCTCGGCATGCATTTCGCCGCCGCGCGCTGCGATCACACGATCGCCGCGACGGCCGGTCAGCTGGCCGGGTTCGATACGGATGCGGAAGCCGCGGTGCGCACGGCCGCGTTGCAGCCGGGCGAACGGTTGTCGCTGTCCGCCGACGAAGCCGGGCCGTACGACCTGATCGTCGCGAACCGCGCGCTGAACGGCCGTCCCGATGCGGCCGATGCACTGAACGCGATGCGATCGTGGCTGGCGCCAGGCGGCTTGCTGCTGCTGGCCGAGCCGCGTCGCGGCCGCTTCTCCGACATCGTGTTCGGCGCGCAACCTGTGTCGACGGGCGTCGACCTGCCTGCGCCGCTGGCGCCGGCGGATCTCGAGGCGACGCTCGCGCGCGCGGGTTTCGTCGACGTCGTGCGGCATGTCGAGCAGTCGCTCGATCTGGACGGCACGCCGACGTTCGTCATCGCGCGTAATCCGGCGAGCGCCGCGGCCGCGCAACGCGGCAGCGACGCGACCGATCTCGATACGCTTGCCCGCAGCGAACAATGGCTCGTGATGCACGCACCGGACGCGGCCGGCGGTTTCGGCGGGCAACTGACCGACGCGCTCGCGCACGCGGGCTACCCGGCCGATATCGTCGACCTCGCGCATGCGGCCGATGCCATTGCGTCGTTGCCGGCGGGGCAACCGGCGCATGTCGTGTTCTGCGCGCCGGAAACGCCGCTCGCCGACACGACGACGGGAGACGACCTGATGGCCGCGCTACGTCACGGCGTGATCGCGCTGGCGGCGCTCGTGCGCGCGCTCGGCGCGCAACCGAACGCACGCACGCGGCTGACCGTCGTCACGCGCGGCGGCGCGCCGTTCGCCGGGGCCGCGAACGCGCATCCGGAACAGGCGACGCTGTGGGGCCTCGGTCGCGTGCTGGCGAACGAGCATCCCGAACTCGCGTGTCGCCTGATCGACGTCGATCGTTCGGCGCACGGGATTCCCGATGCGCTGATTCGCGAGCTGACCGGCGCGGCGGTCGAGGAAGAAGTCGTGCTGAGCGCGCACGGGCGGCTGGTGCCGCGCATGCTGACGGCCGCACAGGCCGCGGCGCGCAGCGACGGCGCGATCGCACGCGCATCGGTGCTGGCGTTCGACGCACCGGGCTCGTTGCGCAATCTCGAATGGTTCGCGCTGCCGGAAAGCGCGCTGGGCGACGACGAGGTGGAAATCGAGCCGGTTGCCACCGGCCTGAATTTCCGCGACGTGATGTATGCGATGGGGCTCCTGTCCGATGAAGCGGTGGAAACCGGCTTCGCGGGCGCGACGATCGGCATGGAGCTGTCCGGCCGCGTCGTCCGGGTAGGCCGCGCGGTGACGGCATTTGCAGCGGGCGATGCGGTGCTCGGTTTCGCGCCGGCGTCGTTCGCGACGCGTGTCAGGACACGCGCGCAGGCCATCGCACAGAAACCCCAGCGCCTGTCGTTCGAGGAAGCGGCGACCGTGCCGACCACGTTCTTCACCGCGTACTACGCGCTCGTCGAACTCGCGCGGCTGCGCCGCGGCGAGCGTGTGCTGGTGCACGGCGGCGCGGGCGGCGTCGGGATCGCCGCGATCCAGCTGGCGCGCCACTTCGGCGCGGAAGTGTTCGCGACGGCCGGCAGCGATGAGAAGCGCGAGTTCGTGCGCCTGCTCGGCGCCGACCACGTGCTCGATTCGCGCAGCCTCGCGTTCGCGGACGATATCCGCGCGATGACGGGCGGCGAGGGCATCGACATCGTGCTGAACTCGCTCGCCGGCGAAGCGATGGTGCGCAGCATCGATACGTTGCGTCCGTTCGGCCGCTTCCTGGAGCTCGGCAAGCGCGATTTCTACGAAAACAGCCATATCGGGCTGCGGCCGTTCCGCAACAACATCAGCTATTTCGGCATCGATGCCGACCAGTTGATGGGCGCGTTGCCGGAGCTGACCGCGCGGCTGTTCGGCGACGTGATGGCGCTGTTCGCGGCAGGCGTGCTGCATCCGCTGCCGTATCGCGCGTTCCCGGCCGAGCGGGCCGAGGATGCGTTCCGCTACATGCAGCAGGCGCGCCAGATCGGCAAGGTGCTCGTGACCTATCCGTCGGGCACGCCTGCGCCGACGCGCGGCGTCGCGCGGGCAGAAGCGCTCGCGCTCGATCCGCATGGTGCTTACCTGGTGGTCGGCGGCACGGGCGGCCTGGGCTTCGCGAGCGCGCGCTGGATGGTCGAGCACGGCGCACGCCGGCTGACGCTGGCGAGCCGTTCCGGCGAACTCGCCGCCGCGGCGCGCGAGGAGGTCGCGCGCTGGCGCGACACGCTCGGTGTCACCGTCGACGTCGTGTCGTGCGATGTGACCGATGCGGCGGCAGTCGACGCGATGGTTGCCGCGATCGTCCGGCGTGCCCATCCGCTGAAGGGCGTGCTGCATTCCGCGATGTCGATCGACGACGGTCTCGTGCGCAATCTCGACGATGCGCGGATGACTGCGGTGCTCGCGCCGAAGGTCGCCGGCGCATGGAACCTGCATCGCGCGACGCGCGGGCTGCCGCTCGACCTGTTCGTCGTCTATTCGTCGGCGACCACCTATCTCGGCAATCCGGGGCAATCGAACTACGTCGCGGCCAACGCCTTCCTCGAGGCGCTGGTCGAACATCGCCGCGCGGCAGGCTTGCCCGGCACGTTCATGGCCTGGGGGCCGCTCGAGGATGTCGGCTTCCTCGCACGCAACGCCGATACGCGCGAAGCGTTGCAGTCGCGGATCGGCGGTGCGTCGATCACGTCCGACGAAGCGATGGCCGCGCTCGAGCGCGTGCTGGTGGCGGGTGCGGCCGGCGAAGCGGTGGTGCGGCTCGACTGGCATGCGGTGGCACGCGGGATGCCCGCCGCGAAGGCGCGCCGGTATGCGCTGCTGCAATCGCAGGCGAAGGGCGGCGATGCGCGCGACGGCGGCACGCAACTGCGTGAAGAAGTGCTGGCCCTGCCGCGCGACGAAGCCATCGCGCTGGTGGCGCGGACGCTGCAGGCGCAGATCGCGCGGATTCTGCACATGACGCCCGATCGCATCGCGCTCGACAAGTCGGTGCTCGACATGGGCATGGATTCGCTGATGGGGATGGAGCTCGGCCTTGCGGTCGAGGAAGCGTTCGAGGTCAAGCTGTCGGTGATGGCGATCGCGGAAGGCGCGTCGGTGACGACGCTGGCCGGTCGCATCGTCGATTCGATCGGCGCGTCGGCGGATGCCGGCTGCGATGCCGCGTCGGCGGCCGATGCCGCGCAGGAGGCCGTCGCGGCACTCGCCGCGAAGCATGCGATCGACGGCGAAGCGCGCGCGATGCTCGATGCGCAGCCGGCGCCGGTTGCCGAGCAGGTATCGCCGTCGCTGGAGGTGGCGCGGTGAACGCGCCGACCGGCTGGGCGACGCGACAGGGCACGCTGGCGCGCCCGCTGACGATCGACGGGCATGGCTTGCATACGGGGCGCCGGGTCGGCGTCCGGATTCTGCCCGCGCGTCCGGAAGACGGCGTGACGGGCATCGTGTTCCGTCGGGTCGAGCACGGGCGCACGCTCGCGACGCTGCCAGTCGACCCAGCGCTGCGCCGCGCGCAGCCGCTCTGCACGATGCTGCGCAATGCCGACGGCATCGGCGTGCGCACGATCGAGCACCTGCTCGCGTCGCTGCTCGCGTGCGAGATCGATCACGCGATCGTCGAGCTCGACGCGGAAGAGGTGCCGATCCTCGACGGCAGCGCCACGCCGTGGGTCGACGCGATCCGCGCATGCGGCCGCGTCGCGCTCGATGCGCCGAAACGCTTCATTCGCGTGCTGCGACCGATCGTCGTCACGGACGGCGACGGCGACCAGCGGCGCGAGATGCGGATCGAGCCGGCGCCGCGTTACGAACTGAGCGTGCGCAACGACCTGCGCGGCTTCGGCGACATGCACTGGGACGGCGCGCTGACGCCGGCCGCATTCGCGACCGACATCGCGCCGTCGCGCTCGTACGGCCGCGTGAAGTGGGCCGTGCCGGCGATCGTCGCCGGCTATTTGCGCGGCGTGCCGATCCTGCGCGGCGCGCGGCCGTCGTGCACCGCGTCGATCGTCGGCAATCGCGTGCTGGGCGGGATGCGGTTGCCGGAGGAATTCGTCAGGCACCGCGTGCTCGATCTCGTCGGCGATCTCGCACTGGCCGGCGCGCCGCTGCTCGCGCGCGTGAGCGCGCTGCGGCCGAGCCACGAGATGAATTTCCGGCTGGTCGATGCGTTGCTGGCTACGCCCGATGCGTGGCAGTGGGCCGACTTTTCCGACGCATGACACCACGCCTTTTAAAAATACGCGGCGTAACATAGCGTCTTTTCGAGATACAGCGAAGGAAGCAATGGCACTGGGAGAGCATCTTCGCCAGCAACTGGCGGCGAAAGCGCTGAAACGGCAACTGGAGCGCGCGACCGACGCCGCGGCGGCGCCCGGCGTGCCCGGCACGCCGGCTGCGCAGACCGCGTCGGCGCGCAGCCGCTTCGAGTCGATGCCGCAGTATCAGCAGGTCCGCATCATGCGCGAGATGGGCGAGAAGCTGCGGGTCGAGTCGCCGTTTTTCCGCGTGCACGACGGCGTCGCCGGGGCGACCACGCAGATCGGCGGCCGTGAATACCTGAACTTCGCCAACTACAACTATCTGGGTCTGGCCGGCGATCCGGCGGTGTCCGCGCGCGCGAAAGCCGCGATCGACCGCTACGGCACGTCGGCTTCGGCGAGCCGGATGGTCGCGGGCGAGCGTCCGGTGCAGCGCGCGCTCGAGCGCGCGCTGGCCGCGTTCTACGAGACCGACGACTGCGTCGCGTTCGTGAGCGGCCATGCGACCAACGTGACCGTGATCGGCGCGCTGTTCGGCCCTGGCGATCTGGTGGTCCACGACGCGCTCGCGCACAACAGCATCGTCCAGGGCGCGCAGTTGAGCGGCGCGAAGCGGCTGAGCTTTCCGCACAACGACTGGCAGGCGCTCGACGAGTTGCTGTCGCGCGTGCGCCGCGAATACCGGCACGTACTGATCGCGATCGAAGGGCTGTACAGCATGGACGGCGATTTCCCCGACCTGCAGCGCTTCGTCGACGTGAAGACGCGCCACGGGGCATTCCTGCTGGTCGACGAGGCCCATTCGCTCGGCGTGCTCGGCGCGACCGGCAAGGGCATTCGCGAGCATGCCGGCGTCGCGCCCGACCAGGTCGACATGTGGATGGGTACGATGAGCAAGACGCTGGCCGGCTGCGGCGGTTTCATCGCCGGCTGCCAGCCGCTCGTCGACATGCTGCGCCATCTGGCGCCGGGTTTCCTGTACAGCGTCGGGCTCGCACCGACGCTCGCCGAAGCGTCGCTGGCGGCGCTCGAACGCCTGCAGGCCGAGCCGGAGCGCGTCGTGCAACTGCAGGCGCGCGGGCGGCAGTTCCTGACCGAGGCGCGTGCGGCCGGCCTGAATACCGGCACGAGCGCCGGCTATGCGGTCGTGCCGGTGATCACGGGCAGTTCGCTGAAGGCCGCGCAGTGGGCGAATGCGATGTTCGACGAAGGGATCAACGTGCAGCCGATCTTCTATCCGGCCGTCGAGGAAAAGGCCGCGCGCCTGCGCTTCTTCATCTGCTCGACGCACGAGCCGGAGCAGATCAGCCGGACGGTGGGCGTGTTGTCGCGCCTCGCGGGGCGCAGCGCGTGACGCAGGCCGCCGCGGTCGCGCAAGCGGTTCCACGCGCGGGCGAGCCGGTGCGGTTTCGCGCGGCCAGTGCGGATGATGTGGCAGCATGCGCGCCGCTCGTGTTTGCGTCCGGCGTGGCCGAATTCGGCTTCTTTCTCGGCGAAAGCGACGCACGCTGCATCGCTTTCCTGCAGCAAGCGTTCCGGTCGCGTCACGGACGCTTCTCGTGGCGCCGGCATCGGGTCGCAGTCGCCGACGATGGCGCGGTGCTCGCGGTGATGGCGATTCACGACGGACAGCGGACGACGTTCGACGACGTGCACGTCGTGTGGGCGCTCGCGCGCTTCTTCGGCGTGCGCCGCACGGTTGGCCAGTTGCTGCGCGGGTTGGTCCTGGAAACGGAACTCCCGGCGCCGAAGCGTTCGCAGATTCTCGTCGCGCATTGCGCGACGGACGAACGCCATCGCGGCACGGGGGTGTTCAGCGCGCTGTTTCGCGATGCGCTGGATACTGGCGCGTTGCCGGTCGATGGCAGTCGCGATGTCGTGCTCGACGTGCTGACGCGCAACGCGAGGGCTCGTGCACTGTACGAACGCCTCGGGTTCGTTGTGCTGCCGCGGCAGCGCGCGCGTTCGCGCAGGTTGCCGGGCGAGCTTGATTCGATCCGGATGCGGCTCGAGCGTCGCGGCCAACGATGACCGTGGGCCGCTGTGGCGTCAGGCGGACGGTTCAATCGTCGCCCGCGCAGCAATGACGCGCCGAAATAGACGAGGGTAGTAGAGACGCGGATGAGCCGGTGGCCGCGCCAGTATCGGTATCAGCCGTTCAACGGCAATTTCTGCATGATTGCGTGCACGCATTCCATCGGGCTGGCTGCGCCCGTGCGCACGTGCACGTCGGGCAATACCGGTTTTTCATAGGTCGATTCGATGCCGGTGAACTGCCGAATGGCCCCTTGCCTTGCTAGCGCATACAGCCCCTTGGGGTCGCGCGCTTCCGCCACATCCAGCGCAACGTCGACAAAGACTTCGAAAAACATGCCCGCCGGGAAACGCGCGCGCGCTTTGGCGCGCGCTTCCAGAAACGGCGAGATCAGCGCAACGATGACGACGAGCCCGGCATCCACCATCAGGCGCGCGACCTCGGCAGTCCGACGAATATTCTCGTGGCGGTCTGCGTCGCTGAATCCAAGGTCCTGATTCAATCCTTCGCGAAGCAGGTCGCCGTCCAGCACAAAAGTCCGCAGGCCGCGCGCATCGAGTTGTTCCTTCAGCAGGTTCGACAGCGTCGATTTACCGGCACCGGAGACGCCGGTGAGCCATACCGCGAAGGCATGGTCCTGCTTCATGCTGGAAAGCACGGATTGATTACCCGTCAGCATGACAGGGAGGGAATTTTGGAGATCTTGAGTCATCTCGGATTCGATGTGCCGGTAACTGCGTCGTACTTTTTTGTGATGCGGATTCATCCGTCGGCGGATTGTAACGTGCCTTTTCTAAATTTGTAACTTGAATATTTTAATCAGGAATAAGCGCTCGCCTTCGTGCGGCACGACGTGGTTCGGCTTCCCTCTGCCCGGTAATGATTGCCGATTCGTCGTAATAATTTGAAATGAGCAGGTGTCGGCGCCGAGGTAAAAGGCGCGTACAATCTCGGCCCCGTTTCATGGCCCCCGAGTTTGGGTATGTTGTGGCCGGGCCCGATGCCATGAGGGAAGCGGGAATCGCTTGCGTCGGAATCGTTAGAAGAATGGCGACGGTCGCCCGTCGACGTGTGGCCGAATCGCTCGGCACATATTTCGTCGACCGTGTTTCGATTATCGCCCCCGTTCCTCGCGGGTATGAAATCGCAAGAGTATTAATTTTTTATTCGGCGAACACGGAGAGGGAGCGCGTGCGGGGCTCGCTTCGTGATGAGGCTCTGTCGCTCATTATCGAATGGGGATTATTCGGTGCGTGCTGGCCGATTATCTTTGTCGGGCGACGATTGGCATCCCTTCTGATTGCATCGGTAGTCCCAAGCGTCGCTCCTTAAAACCGGATCGCCGCAATTGTCTTATCGCGTGGAAGTATCCGGTGCCCTGAATATGTTCGATTTCGTCGGGACTACAGCATGTCACTTGTTCCGCGGCCCGAACGGCCGCTGCTGCACATCCGCGCCCTGCGCGACGATCGCCATCCCCTCCGGCACTTCCTCCCACGCACCGCGCAAGTCGACGAGCGGCTCCGACACGACCATGAACGCATCGTCGCCGACTTCGGCGATACGCGGGTTATGCGGATACAACTCGTGCAGATGCTTGAACGACGTGCTGTGGAACAGCGAGCGCGATTGCCGTTCGCTCGAGTAGCGCACCGCGACGACCCGTTCGCCGTCGGTCGCGCAGATCGTCATGTTGAGCGGGTTGGCGACGCGATGCCGCGCTGCGGTTTCCTCGACCACGCCGACCATCCGTTCGAGCGCCGGCAACGGCGCCTGCTCGAGACCGTACGTCAGCGCGAGGCGGAACATCAGTTCGGAATCGGTCGAGCCTTCGAGTGTCGGGAACAGCGCGGGATCGACCTTCATCGTCAAGTCGCGGCGCAGCTTGTGGAAGTCGCGGATCAGCCCGTTGTGCGCGAACAGCCAGCGACCGTGGCGGAACGGATGGCAGTTGGTTTCCTGCACGGGCGTGTCGGTCGCCGCGCGGATGTGCGCGATGAACATCCGCGAGCGGATCGCACGCGCGGCTTCGCGCAGGTTGCGGTCGTTCCACGCGGGATGCACGGAGCGATAGCGGAACGGGAGTTCGTCGGGGTGACCGTACCAGCCGATGCCGAAACCGTCGCCGTTGGTGGTCGTTGCGCCCAGCTCCGAATGCAGGCTCTGGTCGATCAGCGAATGCTTCGCGCGGAACAGCACGGTTTCCAGGTGGATCGGATTACCCATATAGGCGAGCCAGCGGCACATGGAGCGCTCCTTCACGATGTATCGTTCGCGCATGGTAGCCGACTCGTCGACGTTGTCGCGTTCGGGCGAGTCACCGCAATCGTCGTGGAGGGCGGCCACATGCGCGCGATGCGCAACCGCTCGGTCATGTGGCAGGTCGCCACGCAACGCAGCAGTTCGGCGCGGCGCGGTGCGGCACGAGGGCCGCGCCGCACCGCGCCGGTTCAGTCGCCGAGCGCGTCCATCACACGCGCCGAATAGACGAGCGCCGCGCCCGCATTCAACGCAATCGCGACGCCGAGCGCTTCGGCCACTTCCTCCTTGGTCGCGCCATGCTTGGCGGCTTCGGCCGTATGCACGGCGATACAGCCGTCGCAGCGCGTCGTGACGGCCACCGCGAGCGCGATCAGCTCGCGCGTCTTCGCGTCGAGATGGCCGGTCTTGGCGCCGGCGCCGGACAGCGCCTTGTAGCCGGCCAGCGTATCGGGCGACAGCTTGGCGATGTCGCCGATACGCGTCGAGAGTTCCTTCCGGTATTCGTTCCAGTTCAGCATGATGCGTCCTTGTCGAGAAGAGTGAGGAGGGCGGCGGGTGCCGCGATCTCGTGCGATGCAAGGCTATTCTGATCGCTCGCGCTGAGGGTTTCGATACGTTAGAGTGTCAATTTTTAGCGCAATCGTCTCATGGATGCATTGAGTCAACTGCTGTCGCTGGGGCGCAGCCATGTCGAGCTCGACGTGCGGTGCTTGCTCGACGGCCCGTTCGCGATGCCGCACGATCCGCTGCCGCCCGGCGAGGCGGCGTTCCACCTGGTGCTGGCTGGAACCTGCCGGCTGCGCGCCGCCGACGGGCGCACGCTGCAACTGGCCGACGGCGATTTCGTGCTGCTGCCTGCAGGCGGCGCGCACGACCTGCTCGACGCAGCGGGCCACCGGTCGAAGCCGCTCGCGCCGCTGCGCGATTCGGGGGCCGGCGACGGTGCGGTGCTGCCGGTCAAGTCGAATGTCGATCCGGCCGCAACAGGCAACGCGAGCGTGGATCTGCTCTGCGGGCGGTTCGTCTATGCACGCGGCGCGGGCGAACTGCTGATGCGTACGCTGCCGCAGGTATTGCACGTCGGGTTGCGCGACACCTCGGGGGCCGTGCCGCTGCAACTGCTGACGAGTGTGCTGCGTACCGAGGCGTCGAACGTGCAGCCGGGCGCTGGCGCGATCGTGAATGCGCTCGGGCAGGCGCTGCTCGCCTATGCGTTGCGCGCATACGGTCGCGGTGCGCGCGTACCGTCCGGCTGGCTCGCGCTCGCGGCCGATGCGCGGCTGGGCCCGTCGGTCCAGGCCGTGTTGCAGGCGCCGGCGCAACCGTGGACGGTCGAATCGCTCGGCGCCGCGGCGGCGATGTCGCGTGCGACCTACGCGCGGCATTTCCGCGAGAAGGCGGGGATGAGCGTCGGTGCGTTCGTCGCGCAGATCCGGATGATGCATGCGTGCGCGCTGCTTCAGGACACGCAGCGCGGACAGGCGGAAATCGGCCAGGCGGTCGGCTACCAGTCCGAGGCCGCGTTCGGCAAGGCGTTTCGCGCGGTGCTCGGCACGACGCCGGGGCGCTGGCGGCGCGCGCGGCGCGAAACGTGAGCATGCAATCGTGCCCGTCGTGATGCGCGCCAAAGCTGCTACCATGCGCAAAACGCAGTTCAATGACAACGACTTCGAACAACAAGAAAGAGAGGGCAAAGCAATGAACCAGACCACCATCCAGCAACCGTCGTTCGCGTTCGTGGCCGCATCGTGGGCCGCGCTGCTCGCCGGTTTCGCGGCATTCCTGATCGGGCTCTGGAACGCCGGCATGCAGCTCAACGAGAAGGGTTACTACTTCACCGTGCTGGTGTTCGGCCTCTATGCGGCGATCTCGCTGCAGAAGAGCGTGCGCGACCGCGCGGAAGGCATTCCCGTCACCGGCATCTACTACGGCCTCAGCTGGATCGCGCTGCTGCTGTCGATCGCGCTGCTGATCGTCGGCCTTTTCAACGCGACGCTGCAACTGAGCGAGAAGGGCTTCTACGCAATGTCGTTCGTGCTCGCGCTGTTCGGCTCGGTGGCCGTGCAGAAGAACACGCGCGACCTGCAGAACGCGAAGCCGTGCTACGCCGACGCCGATTCCGCGCAGTCAATTCAATAGTGACGACTTGCGGGGCGTGCGCCGCCGAAGCCGTCTGCTGAGCGATGATGTCCGCGATGGCCGCATTCGTCGGTGTGCCGCGGGTTCACTGTCCTTTGTTCATGTGCCCTTGTGGCGGTCAGCTATCAGCGCTCAACATCTAATGATGGCAGGCGACTTCTGTCCAGTTGCAGGTCTGGTACCGCTGGTGAACGCCCTCGCTCCGTCGACTGGGGCGGCCATGGCAGTGAGCCCGGGACTTGCGGCCTGTTCGTCGGGCCCAATGAACAAATGGGCATTTGCCGTACGAACTCTACGACGCCTATCGCCATTGCCCGATCTTTGGGGGCATTGGAGTTAGCCAATGTGCGTGCAATTTGGTGCCAGGCGCTCAAGGTTTCGATATGTGCTTTCCACAAGTCATGGCGCATCCTGTCGTCGATTACGGGAGAGCGTATTGGGGTCTCTTGTAGCGTCCCCCAAATAGCTGCCTGCTTCGAAAGACGCCGCGTTTGGCCGCGTGCCATTCTGGGCGTTGCATTTGCGTCGACGCCGCGTGCGCGAAGTTGTTGGGCGAAGGCTTCTCGCCATTGATGCAAATCTCGTTTGCGTGGATTGAGTCGCCGGCCGTCCGGACCACGGGTGTGAACGCTCATATGTACGTGGGGATGTGCCTCGTCATCGTGTTTCGCGAAGACATACGGACGTCCGTCACCAAAAGTTTCGTGTGCAAATGCCCGTGCCGCGTCCCATACTGCCTGGCGGTCGGTACCCGGGGGCATCGATAGCAAGACGTTGAGAGTCTCTCGACGTTTGCTTTCTTGAGGGATGCCCCATCCGCCTACATGCCATTGTTCGATCAGAGCATCCAATGCCTGCTTTCCGGCAATCAGGCATTCGTCCTGGTCCTCCAGTTCGACACAACCGTCGCGCGAAATGTACTTCAAGTGACGACGGACGACGCTCATTCCTTGCGGACCGGATGCCCTATTGCTGATCTTGACCATCACTTCGGGGGCGCCTCGAAGTGTCATCATCAGCTTCTCGCGCAGATGCATTGCGTCTCGGTGGAACGCCCACTCCGAAAGGCGCGGCGGCTGAACATGCCGTAGCGGATCGTGAAACAGGCGATCTCCCCAGTTGAGCAAAAGTTCGTCGACGTAGACTCTCGGAAAAGACATATCACCGGCTCCAGCGATCGAGGTTTCTGCGCAGCAGCTTCGCCACGGTACGTAGATGGGCGTCGATCGTGGCACGGATTTGCTCTCCATCGAGCCCGTCTATACACCCGGTTGCGTTGACGTGTCTTGCAAGCTCGCCCAGCTGCCTCCGAATTACCGCGAGCTGTTGGTTTGATTCGGCGAGAAGCGTCAATTCTCGGTTACCCAGCTGCGGTTCGTCCGTCAGGTATGCGCGGATCAGTGCCACAATCCATCGATTTGCCGTGAAGCCGTCAAGATAGGCCGCACTTTTTACGCGTGCGAGCTCGGCGTGGGTCAACGCGATCCCAATTTGTTTGCATGGGCCTTGTCGTGGCGGTAGAGGCTGATGTGGCTGCGGTTGATTTGTAGCGTTTGCTATGACCTTCGCAACGAACTGCCGCAAACCCTCGCTGGGTGTCAGGCCACGCTGTGCACAATATGCGTCCCACTCCCGCTTTAGCGGGCCGAGTTCAACGCTTAGTCTGGCTCGGGCTTGTTTGCACATGTTCGGCGCATGTTGGAAGCGGTGTGGTGCGCGGATAGCGACGACGGTGACGACGTATTGCAAGCGCGTCGCTTACCCGACCTTGCAAGGCACGCAGATGGATCGCTGCATTGGTTCGAATCTACGGAGGGAGTACCAGCGTGGCAACTGGGTAGGTTTGGCGTTGACAGGCGTACGCACGGCGACCATAGTGCGCAGTTGTCTCCGGCAAACAAAAAGGTCGCGATCAAGGGCGGTAAGTGCCGACTGTCACTGATGCAGTGATCGGAGAGGGGGCCTTGTCTTGTACTGAAATCCGCCCGCTGTTTTTGCGGCTCGGTTACGCTAGTCCTAGAAAAACGAGTAGCGAACGATTGACGGCAACCATCAGTTCATCTTCGAGGTGGCCGATGGGGCGACCGATTTTCTCGCGGCGCACGGTGAACATTTTGTCTACGGCAATCTGGGACGGCATGCGCAAGCCGTTCTGCTCGGATGGGACAACAGTAATGCGTATCAAGGGCGCATCGACCATTGCGCTCGACATTAGCAGCAACGTTACGCTGGGATGTTCGGCAAACAGGTCCGACTGCACCACGAGCGCCGGCCGAGCCTTGCCGAAGTCACCTTGGAGCGCGACTGTGACAATGCTCCCGCGATTCATTGTGAGTGTCCGAGGTCCGTAACCTGTTCAATGAAATCGAGCAGATCGTTCTCGTCGATGCTCTGGTGGACCATGCGCGATTGCCGAGCGCATTCATCGGCGAAACCCGGCTGGCGCACGTCCGGCACCCATATCTGAATTGGACGTAGCCCGGCCGCACGAAGATTCTCGCGGTGAATTCGAACACGCTCGGAAGTGGTAGCTGCCATTGTGGCCTCCTGTTACATGTAACGAAGGATACAGCGTTACATGTAACGGTTCAATGAGACACGGCCTTCCTTGAACGGGGGCCTTCAAACTGGGATCTCGGAGCCAGGGTCAGGGTGCGAACCTGTTCATCGAACATTCATCGAACACTAAGCGTTTTGTGCTTCGATCGCGACACGCACGAGCGGACTACCGTTGACAGGGGAACTTGGGGGTTCGATACGCAGCAAAAAGTCGAAGTACTGTTCCGTGAGCTTCCCGAGCTGTTCCTGTGCAGCGCCGAGCCTGAGCAGACATTGTGCGTCCCAGTTCATACCGACAACGAGCTCGCTCGTCACACCATTCCATTCGCTGATGAGAATCGCGGCGACGCGGGCGTTTTCCTCGGCAAACCGCTCCACGCGCTGCTCGATATAGCGCACGTCGTCACGCACCAGCGTGCCCGAGATCCGCAGTGCGACAGTGTGGGCAATCTTGTCGTGCTTCGCATACACCGTGGCGATACCCCCTAGATGGCGGGATACGCGATCGAGTTGCTCGTCTTCCAAATCGTCCTGCACGGCCAGAGCGCCGGTCAGGACATAAGGCGCTACCTCTTTCATGCTGAACCTCCGTTGGTTTGATTCCATACCGCTGCAGTTGGCGCTCCAATGTTGGTGGGCCCGTACGCTAGCTCGCAGTAGGCCAAAACTTTTCGAGAATCCGTGCTTGACGCTGTAGAAGGGCTTCCAGTTGAGTCTGTTCATCAATGAGCTTCTGGAGCAATTCAGCATGCAAAGCGAATCCAACAGGCACGAACGACACCTCGCCATAGCGCACTCGCCTGAAGATTGCGCCGGTCTGCGCCCATTTCTGGGAGAATTGATTCAATGCACCGTCCACCGATTTCATTTCGTCGTCTGTCAGTGCGCCACGAATGCGAATCACGAGAGATCGCGTGACGGCATCGGTCGCGAAGTAGATGTCTGCGGGCTCGGCAATGCTCCGAGCGAATTGCTGCGCATGGTAGTGCCGGAAATTGCCGCGTACAGACAGTGAGCCGCATATTTCATAGGTGAGGGACATGCAACCTCCGCATCGAGGGATCCTGGCCAGCGTCGGCCCGCACAAACGCCCCACGATCGGGAGGTTTGCTAGCAATCGGATACTTCTGGATTCCAGTTTAGAGTCGTTTGATATATTGTCAAGGGAAAAAAATATCAAATGAATGATTTTGAAGTGCGACTAAAAAGGGAACGACTGCGTTTGGGGCTCAATCAGACTGAACTGGCGGCGCTAGGAGGGGTCCAGAAACACGCGCAATTTCAGTACGAAAAGGGCATGAGGCGCCCGAACTCCGACTACTTGAGCGCGATTGCACTTGCTGGCGTCGATGTCTGGTACGTGCTTACCGGTGAAGAGGGCGCCCGGCTCGAAAACCCAGACGAGCAGCGGATCGTCTCTGGATTTCGAGCGCTCGACGCGCGAAAACGCGAGGTGATTTTGGCACTGATAGAGGCAATTACTGAACGGTCGTCGCAATAGTTGCTCATCCCGCTTTTTGGCGGTGGGCGTCGTGTTGGAGCGGCGGTATTGGATCGGCGACTGATCGTCGCGATATCAGGTGTCGACCAGGAGAAGCCGGGCTAACCGTGGTAGCGATGCGATCAAGGCGAGGGGGCGAGGGTGTGTAGCCGGGAAGTGGGAATGAGCAGCATACGCCACTCGGCGACAGACGCAAAAAAGCCTCCATGAAGGAGGCTTTTTTGCACTATCGAAGATAGTTGGTAGGGTGGGAGGGACTCGAACCCTCGACTCTCTGATTAAAAGTCAGATACTCTAACCAACTGAGTTACCACCCCACGTTCTTGAAACTTGTTTTGGTTCGTTGCTTCAACAACTTGGGCAACGACCCAAAGAGCAAAAGATTATAGCGACGGGTTGCGGGGCTGTCAACAACCCGTCACGATAATTATTTGATCGTTTCGAGTTTACCCTGCGCCGTCTGCGCCGCATTCGAACCGGCGTACTGCGACACGACCTGCTCGAACGTCTTCTTCGCGGCCGCCTTCTGGCCTTGCTCGAGCTGGTTCGTGCCGATCGCCACGAGGGCGTCGGCCGCGCGCGGGTGTTGCGGGAACTTGCTGACGATCCCTTGCCACGTCGCCGTCGAGCCGCGGTAGTCGCGCAGCGCGTATTGCGCGTTACCGTACCAGTACTGCGCGGTCGGCTGATAGGGACTCTGCGGATACTTCGCGATGAACGCGCGGAACGAAGCCGCGGCCGCCTTGAAGTTGCCGTTGCGGAACTGCTGCTGCGCCGCGCTGAGCGCATCCGTTTCACCCGGCTGCACGGTGCCTTCGACACCATCGATCGTCGCCTGCTGCGGCTCGAACTTCTTGAGCCGCGTGTCGAGATCCTGGTAGTACTCCTTCTGCTGCCGCTCGAGCGTCGTCAGCCGGTTCGTCAGATCCTCGTTCTCGCCGCGCAGCGTCGCGACCTGCTGGTTCAGCTGGTCGATACGGCCGGATTGATCGAGGATCGTACGCTGGGCGGCCGACAACTGGCTCGACAGGTTGTCGCTCTTGCTGCGCAGATCGAGCACGGCACGGCGCGCTTCGTTGTCGTCGAACATGCCGGCGTGCGCGGGCGCGGCCGACCACGCCGCGCCCGCGACGCAGAATGCTGCGGCAACGCGCAGCCAGGTTAAACGGTGCGTCATACGGCGATTCTTCCGTTACTTACTGTTGGTAGACGAGGTCGGCGCGACGATTCTGCGCCCACGATGCTTCGTCGTGACCCGTTGCCTGCGGCTTTTCCTTGCCGAGGCTCACGGCTTCCATTTGCGAATCGTTCACGCCGAGCAGTGCCATCGCGCGGCGGACGGCTTCCGCACGCTTCTGGCCCAGCGCGAGGTTGTACTCGCTCGTGCCGCGTTCGTCGGTGTTGCCCTGGATCAGCACGTGGCGCTGCGGGTGGCTCTTCAGGTACTGCGCGTGCTGCTGCATCAGCGGCTGGTACTCGTCCTTCACCGAATAGCTGTCGAAGTCGAAGTAGATGCTGCGCTTCGCGAGCGGGCTGTTCGGGTCGTTCAGCGGATCGACGTTCACTTGCGCGACGTTGTCGGCGCTCGGTTGCGTGCTGACTGCGCCCGCGTTGTTTGCCTTGTCGTCGAGCTTCACGCCCGACTTACACGCTGCAAGCGCGCTGATCATCATCACGGCCAGGGCCAGACGAGCTTTATTCGACATCATGGTTACTCTCCTTGTGGTCATTGCATGAAGGGCCCCCACGACGGCTCGCGAACGGAGCCGCCCTGGACGGACAGGATCTGCGGCGGCGCGCTGCCGTCGGAGGGCACTGCAGCCAGAACGTTGCGACCACCCGACTGGGTAGCGTACAGAAGGTACTGGCCGTTTGCCGCGAAGCTCGGCGATTCGTCGCGATTGGTATTCGTGATGGCGTTCGCCGCGCCAGTCTGCAGATCCTGAACGTACAGCTTGAAGCCCCCGCCCGTGCGGGAGATGTAAGCGAGCAGCTTGCCGTCCGGGCTCACGCGCGGGCTGGTGTTGTAGCTGCCGGTGAAGGTCACGCGCTGCGCGGCACCGGCGCTTTCACCCTGCGCGGGCATCCGGTAGATCTGCGGCGCACCGCCCCGATCGCTCGTGAAGTAGATCCAGCGGCCGTCCGGCGAGTAGAACGGTTCGGTGTCGATCGAGCTGCTTTGCGTGAGACGGCGCAGGCCGCCGCCGTTCGCGTTGACCGTATAGATTTGCGTATTGCCCGTCAGCGACAGCGCGACGGCGAGCGTGTTGCTGTCCGGCGACCACGCCGGTGCGCTGTTGTTGCCCTTCTGGTCGGAGACCATGTAGCGGCGGCCGGTCGGCAGGTCGTGGATGTAGACGATCGGCTTCTTGCGCTCGAACGATACGTACGCGACCTTCGTGCCGCTCGGCGACCAGGCCGGCGAGATGATCGGCTCGGTGCTCGACAGCGCGATGCGCGCGTTCTGGCCGTCCGAATCGGAAATCTGCAGCTGGTAGCGGTTACCGGTCTTGATCACGTACGACAGGCGCGTGGCGAACACGCCGCGCACGCCGAGCAGCTTCTGGTAGATGTAGTCGGCGATCTTGTGGCCGGCCGTGCGCAGCGTGGTGTCGGTGGCCGTCAGCGACAGGCCGCCGAGGCTTTGCTGCTTCACGGTGTCGTACAGGATGAAGTTGACCTTGTACTGGCCGTTCGCCTCGCGGTTCACGCTGCCGGCGACGAATGCATTCGCCCCCTTGGCCTTCCATGCGCCGAGATCGACCGATGCGGTCTCGGGCACGGGTGTGCTGCCTGCGTCGATGTTGGTGAACTTGCCGCTGCGGGCGAGGTCGGCGCGGACGATCGACGTGACCTGCTGCGGCAGGTTCGCCTCGTTCGTGAAATTGGCGGTGGCAATGGGGAACTGGGTCGACCCGACACCGGTGATCAGCACGTTGACCTGGGCGTTAGCGGCGCTGCCCGCCGTAATCAGACACGAGGCCACGAGTGCCCTGAAACCTAGCTTTGTCATCAAACTCATGCTTCTTGCTTCCCGTATGGCTTGGATCGCTGCGCAACCGCAGAGACAGTAAAAATACCCGATTCGTTCCCGCCTGACAGCGACGCCCGGAGTGTAAGCGCATTTCCTTTCACTCCGCCGCCTTGAAGGTAATCGTAATGTCAGACGGGGTACGACCGTTAGAATCGGGCGGCAACGGGACCGATGCGTGGATCGCATTGACCACGGCTTGATCCCACCCCGAATTCCCGCTCGAGCGGGAGACCGATGCGCTCAATACGTCACCGGACGGTGTGCACCGAATCTTGACGACGGTGGTCAGGCCTGCCCGCTCGCCGCCCCAAACGATGTTCGGTTTGACGCGGCGGCGCACCTTGTCGGCATAGCCGGGCGTGGCGGCATTGCCGCCGGAACCCGTACCCGTGCCGCTTTTCGCGAGGCCTTCGCCGCCGCCTTCGCCGGCGCCGGACAGGCCCTGCAACTGCGCGAGGCGCGCGCTGCGCTCGCGGTCGAGCTTCGCGTTCGCCGCCGCGCTGGCCTTCGCGCGCGCTGCGGCCTCGGCCTTCGCCTTGGCCTGGGCTTCCGCCTTGGCCTTCGCGGCCGCGTCGGCCTTCGCCTTCGCCGCCTGCTGCGCTTCGAGTTGCGCCTGCTTTTGCTGCTGGAGTTTCTGCTGCTCGAGCTTCTGCTGCTCGGCGAGCTGCTGTTGCCTGAGTTTTTCGGCCTGCTTCTGCTTATCGCGTTCCGCGGCTTTCTGTGCGGCGAGCGCGGCGGCCTGTTGCGCGGCGAGCTGCGCGCGCCGGGCTTCCTCTTCCTGCTGGGCCTTCAGTTGCTGCGCACGGCGCTGCTGTTCGAGCAGCGCTTCGCGCGCGGCCGCTTCCTGCTGACGCTTCTTCTGCTGCAGCGCGATGTCGGCCTGCTCGTCGCGCACCGGGGGAGGGGGCGGCGCGACCTTGGCGGGCGGCGCGGGTGTGACGACGGGCCGCGGCGCGGGGACGTCGGGCACTTCGGTCCACAGCTCGGCCTCGGCGCCGGCCGGCGTGCTGTTCTGCCACTGCACGCCGTGATAGAGGAACAGCGCAAGCAGCACATGCATCAGCGCGGCGAGCGCGAACGCGCGCCACGTCCCGCGCTCGCGGGGCGGCTGGAGCGGGTAGGCGGATCTGCGCGTGGATTGCTGCCGGTTCATTGCGATTTGACGAGGAGGCCGACGCGCTTGACGCCGCGCGCCTTCAGATCGGACATCACGGTCATGACGGCATCGTACTGCACCGTCTTGTCGGCTGCGATCACGACCGGCTGGTCGGGGTGGTCGGCCTGCCGGGCCGAAATGAAGCTGTCGAGCTCGGCCTTCGTCATCGTGTCTTCCTGGGTCGCGCCCGAGTCGCCCTTGTACTTGACGCTCATCGTGCGGTCGGCCTTGATGTTGACGACGACGGGCGGCGTCTGCTCCTGCGGCGCCGCGTTGCCGACGGTCGGCAGGTTGATGATCGACGGGGCGACGAGCGGTGCGGTGACCATGAAGATCACGAGCAGCACCAGCATCACGTCGATGTACGGCACGACGTTGATGTCGGCCATTGCGCGGCGCGAGCGGCCGCCGCGCATGCTGGATCGGATGGGGCTTCCTGCCATGGCGCGCTCCTTACTGGGCCTGACGCTGCAGGATGTTCGAGAACTCTTCGATGAAGGTCTCGAAACGGATCGCGAGGCGGTCGATGTCGTGCGCGTAGCGGTTGTATGCGACCACCGCGGGAATCGCGGCGAACAGGCCGATCGCGGTGGCGACGAGCGCCTCGGCGATGCCCGGCGCGACGTTCGCGAGCGTGGCCTGCTGCACGTTCGCGAGGCCGCGGAACGAGTTCATGATCCCCCAGACCGTGCCGAACAGACCGATGTACGGGCTGACCGAGCCGACCGACGCGAGGAACGCGAGGTTGGCTTCGAGCACGTCCATTTCACGCTGGAACGATGCGCGCATCGCGCGGCGGGCACCGTCGAGCACAAGGCCCGGATCGCTGAGGCGCTTTTCCTTCGCCTTCAGGAATTCGCGCATCCCCGACTCGAAGATCCGCTCGAGCGCGCCGATCGTGTGGCGGTTGTTCGCCGCGCTCTGATACAGCGCCTGCAGGTCGCCGCCCGACCAGAAATCCTTCTCGAAGCGTTCGGTCTGCGCGCGTGCGCGGCGGATCGCGAACCACTTGCGGAAGATGAAGGTCCACGACATCAGCGACAGCAACAGCAGCAGTCCCATCACGGCCTGGGCCAGCACGCTCGCGTTGAGGACGAGGGAAATGATCGACAGGTCTTGAGAAGTGTTCATAGAGGTTTGAGTAACGTCCCTTCGGGGGTGCCCGGCAAGGGTGTCCGGCGTGCGTGCGGCGCGGCGCGCCGGCCATGCCTGACGCCGAACCTTGCTTAGTATCGAATCAGAACGGCAAGTTCATAGGCTTTGTCTAAACGGCGCTCATGCGCGCTTCGTTGACAATACAGTCTGCCCGGCGTCGATGACGGGCCCGCGTTGCAGCGCGTCGAGCACGGCCGGCGGGATGGCCGCGGGCCGGATACCGTGACGGTCGACGCAGCCGAGGCGGATGTGCCCCGCCACGAGCAGCGTGTCGCCACGCCAGGCTTCCTGCGTGAATTCCACCGACGCGCGGCCGATGCGTCCGGGCCGGCTCGTGATCGTCAGCGTGTCGTCGAGTCGCGCCGGCGCGCGGTAGTCGAGCGACGTGCTGCGCACGATGAAGATCGCACCGGTATCGTCGGCGAGCTGGCGCTGGTCGACGCCGCATGCGCGAAGCCACTCGGTGCGGGCGCGCTCGAAGAACTTCAGGTAGTTGGCATAGAAGACGATGCCGCCTGCATCGGTATCCTCGTAGTACACGCGCACCGGCCAGGTAAAGCCGGAGGGCGCTTCCGGGGAGCGGGTAGGCTGAGTCATGGCGCGCATTCTACCGGAAGGCAAAGACCCGATTCGTAACCGATTCGTAACGGAATGTAGTGCGTCGTGGCACACCGCGGGCCGGCCCGGGGCCGGCCCGCGGGGTTTCAGCCGCGGTGGACGGTCGGGCCGCCGGGCGCCTGCGCGATCGGCATCAGCTCGATCGTGTTGACGTTGACGTAGGCCGGGCGCGTCGCGATCCAGTAGATCGTATCGGCGATGTCCTCGGGCATCAGCGGCTGGACATTGTTGTAGACGTTCGCCGCCTTCGCGTCGTCGCCGCGATAGCGGACGTTCGAGAACTCGGTGCCGCCGCACAGGCCCGGCTCGATGTCGGTGACGCGCAACGGCGTACCGAGCAGGTCGGCGCGCAGGTTCAGGCTGAATTGCCTGACGAAAGCCTTGGTCGCGCCGTAGACGTTCCCGCCCGCATAAGGGTACGAACCCGCAACCGAGCCGATATTGAAGATATGACCGCGACCGCGCTCGACCATGCCGGGCAGCAGCGCGTGCGTGACGGTGACGAGGCCCGCGCAGTTCGTGTCGATCATCGTCCGCCATTCGTCGAGGCTGGCCTTGTGGGCCGGCTCGACGCCGAGTGCGAGGCCGGCGTTGTTGACCAGTACGTCGAGCGCCGCGAATTCGGCGGGAAGGGCGGCCGGCACGGCCTCGACGGCCGCGCGGTCGCGCACGTCGAGCTCGAGCGGCAGAAGGGCGTCGCCGAGTTCGGCGGCGAGCGCATCGAGACGATCCTTGCGGCGCGCGGTCGCGACGACGCGATGGCCTCCCTTGACGAAGGCTCGGGAGATGGCGGCGCCGAAGCCGGCGGACGCGCCTGTGACGAACACGATCATTGCTGCTCCTGGTCGGTAACGTGATAGCGGGTGGAATCCCGCAAGCCTACTGAGAATGCCGCACCGCGGCAAGGCGGCAAAGCGTTTCGGCACGGGCGCGTAGAGTCTGGCCCCAATTGATTCGGGCGCACTGCCGTGCGGTTGCCTATTCATGACGCATCCAATACACTAATGCGCTCATCACCCCTGCGTGACTGGCGATAGAACCCTTCGGGTTCAAGGTGGAGCATCCCACCGTGAAGCGCGGGGCGCCGTTTTTGCCGTTCGCCTGGGCAGCCGTTGTGCGCCGTCGCGTGCATCGCCGGTGGCTGTCCTGCCTCGCGTCATACGGATTCCTCCGCCACGTCGAGCTGGTCCCGCCAGCAGCGCACCGTACTCGGCCACTCCGGTCAACCTGTACACACTTAACGGAAACCGTATGTTTGACAGAGCCCAAAGCACCATCGCGAACGTCGATCCCGAAATCTTTGCAGCGATCGAGCAGGAAAACCGCCGCCAGGAAGATCACATCGAGCTGATCGCGTCGGAAAACTACACGAGCCCGGCCGTGATGGCCGCGCAGGGTTCGCAGCTCACGAACAAGTACGCGGAAGGGTATCCGGGCAAGCGCTACTACGGCGGTTGCGAGTACGTGGACGTGGTCGAGCAGTTGGCGATCGACCGCGTGAAGCAGTTGTTCGGCGCGGAAGCGGCGAACGTGCAGCCGAATTCGGGTTCGCAGGCGAACCAGGGCGTGTTCTTCGCGATGCTCAAGCCGGGCGACACGATCATGGGCATGAGCCTCGCGCACGGCGGCCACCTGACGCACGGCTCGCCGGTGAACATGTCGGGCAAGTGGTTCAACGTGGTGAGCTACGGCCTGAACGAGAACGAAGACATCGACTACGACGCGGCCGAGAAGCTGGCGAACGAACACAAGCCGAAGCTGATCGTCGCGGGCGCATCGGCATTCGCGCTGAAGATCGATTTCGAGCGTCTGGCGAAGATCGCGAAGTCGGTCGGCGCATACCTGATGGTCGACATGGCGCACTACGCAGGCCTGATCGCGGCGGGTGTGTACCCGAACCCGGTGCCGCACGCGGATTTCGTGACGACGACGACGCACAAGAGCCTGCGCGGCCCGCGCGGCGGCGTGATCCTGATGAAGGCGGAATACGAGAAGCCGATCAACTCGGCGATCTTCCCGGGGATCCAGGGCGGCCCGCTGATGCACGTGATCGCGGCGAAGGCGGTGGCGTTCAAGGAAGCGCTGTCGCCGGAGTTCAAGGAATACCAGCAGAAGGTGGTCGAGAACGCACGCGTGCTGGCCGAAACGCTGGTCAAGCGCGGGCTGCGGATCGTGTCGGGCCGTACGGAAAGCCACGTGATGCTGGTGGACCTGCGCGCGAAGCACATCACGGGCAAGGCGGCGGAAGCGGCGCTCGGCGCGGCGCACATCACGGTGAACAAGAACGCGATTCCGAACGACCCGGAAAAGCCGTTCGTGACGAGCGGCATCCGTCTCGGCTCGCCGGCGATGACGACGCGCGGCTTCGGGCCGGCGGAAGCCGAGCAGGTCGGCAACCTGATCGCCGACGTGCTGGAGAACCCGGAAGACGCAGCGACGATCGAGCGCGTGCGCGCGCAGGTCGCCGAGCTGACCAAGCGTTTCCCGGTCTATCGCTGATCGCCGATGCGCTGCCCGTTCTGCCGGCATGACGACACGCAGGTCGTTGACTCGCGCGTGTCCGAGGATGGCGCCGCGATCCGGCGGCGCCGTCGCTGCTCGGCTTGCGACAAGCGCTTTACGACGTACGAGCGGGTCGAGTTGTCCCTGCCGTTCGTCGTGAAGAAGGACGGCAGCCGCACCGAATTCGACCGTCGCAAGATCGTCGCCAGCATGCAACTCGCGCTGCGCAAGCGGCCGGTTGCCGCCGACGCGATCGACGCGGCGGTCGCCCGCATCGAATATCAACTGCTCGCGACCGGCGAGCGCGAAGTGCGTAGCGAGAAGCTGGGCGAACTCGTGATGAACGAGTTGCGCGGCCTCGATACGATCGCCTATGTCCGCTTCGCATCGGTGTATCGCCGGTTCGAGGACGTTTCCGAATTTGCCGACGTGATCGAAGAGTTCCGTCGCGCCTCTCCCGCCAAGACCCCACGTAAGCGCTGACGCGCTGCGTCCGTTCATCGTCTGCTCCGTTGGTTCGATTCGCGCCGATTGTGTCGGTCGCGATCGCATGTCGCCAGTCGGCCGTTCGGCAAATGGCGCGCGTTTGCACGCGCCGCTACAGTCGTCGCATCACCGTGGCGGAGGACGATTGCGATGGAACGGGGCGCTCAACCCTTGAAGAATGTGGTGCAACGAGCGGGCGGATTCACGCTCGTCGAGTTGATGGTGGCCATGTCGCTGGCAGCGGGGCTTGCGCTCTATGCGGTGCCCACGTTCGAGCAGTGGCGCATGCGCGAACGCGTGGATGCCCGCTCGCGCGCGCTGCTCGGTGCGCTGTCGTTTGCGCGTACCGAGGCAACGCGTCTCGGCGCGCGCGTCACGCTGTGCCGCGCCGGGCGCGACGGCGCCTGTCTGCGTGCCGGCGAGCGGTGCGATCCGGCCGAATGGTCGTGCGACTGGATCGTCAGCGGGCAGGTCGACGGGCGCTCGCGTGTGCTGCGCCGCTATCCGCGCGATTCCGAAGTGGCCGTCACGGGCGCGGCGCACGAGCTCGCGTTTGCGCCACCGGCCGGTCAATCGATCGGCGGAATCCGGCGTTTCGAATTGCGCCCGCGGCGCGGTGTGTCCGCGGCCGACGATACGCGCGTGTCGCGTTGCGTGCGGATTGCTGCGGGCGGCCGCGCGCGGATGGTCGCCGGCCGCTGCGGCGCGGCGTGATCGCCATGCGCAATGCCATGCGCGGTACATCGTTGATCGAGGCGACACTGGCCATCGCGCTGCTCGCGACCGTGATGCTGGCAGTGGTCGGCAGCCAGCTCGCGATGGCGCGCGCGCAGCGTGCGACGATCTGGCGCGAACGCGCGCTGTGGCTGGCCGATGCACGTATCGAGCGTCTGCATGCCGCGGCGGCCGCCGACGACGGCCTCGCGGCGCTGGCGGCGGCATCGTTGCCGGGTGGCGCGATGACGCTCGATGGCGGGCCGGGTGGCGTCCGTTACGCGGTTGTCGGCTGGCGTGGCGGGAATGGAGGTGCGTCGTCGCGCTGCGAGGCGACGGGGACGTCGATGCAGCCGCCATCGTGTGTCCGGATGCCGTTTCGCGACGGGGTGGCGGATGAACGCTGATCGTCGTACGCGCGGCCATACGCTGCTCGAAGTGCTGATCGCGATGACCGTCGGGCTCCTCGTGCTTGCGGCGGCCGGTGCGCTGTACCACGCGCAGCGCATTGCGCAGCGTCGCGCGGAAGACGGGTTCAGGATGCGCGACGCGGCCGCGACCGCGCTGATGCTGATCGGTCAGCAGATCCAGATGGCCGGATTCCGGCCGCTCGATGCCGAAGCGACATCATCGTCGTTGCCATCGGTGTTCGGCTGCTCGATGGCGCGCGTGCGCGGTAGCGGCGCACAGGTGCGCTGCGAGCCCGCGCGTCTGTCGTCGGACGCGTTGCTGGTCCGGTATGCCGGCGATGCCGTCTCGACGTGGACGACGGTGAGCGGTCAGGCGTCGGATTGCCTTGGGCAGGGTGTCGGTGTGCCGGGTGACCCTGCGCCGGTGGAGAATCGCTTCGACGCGCATGTCAGCCCGTCGACGGGCGAGCCCGAACTGTATTGCGAAGGAAGCGGCCGTCCGGGTACGCCACAGCCCGTGGTGGCCGGAATCGATCAGTTGCGCATCCGCTATTTGCGTCGCGACGCCATGCGGTTCGTCGATGCCGATGCGATGCGTGCCGACGACTGGCGCGATGTCGTGGCCGTGCATGTCTGCGTGCGGGCGCGCGGCGAACCAGTGCGCGAACCGACGCCGCATATCGACTGTGACGGTCGCGTGGCCGTTGCACCGGACGGCCACGCACGTTTGACGCTCGATCGCATCGTCGCGGTGCGGAACGTCGCTGTCGCGTCCGATGCTGCGTTGCATGACGCAACTCAAGCAAGCGAGGCGGCGCGATGAGCGGAGCAGCGCAGCACGCGCGGGACGACCTCTCCCGGCGCACGAAGGCCGGCCACGCCCATGAGCGCACCGCCGCAAATGACGACGAACGGCAGCAGACCGCGTGCGTTGGCGTTCCGGCGGCGAGCCCGCGCGAGCCGCACATGCGTCTCCGACCCGCCCGCCGCGCCGGGCGTCGCGATGCGGGCCTTGCGTTGCCTGCGGTGATCGCGGTCGGCGCAGCGGTCGCGGCACTGACCGGCACATGGTTCGACGCCGCGCTGACGGAGTCGCGCCGCACACGCGCATTGTCGGATCGATTGATCGCGTTCCACGCGGCCGATGCCGCGCTTGCCGCGTGCACCGCGCGATTGCTGCGCGGCTCGGCGCCTTATATGAACGAAAGCGAATCGCACGCGGAGCCCGACGCATGGCGGCGCATGCCGCCGCTGGCGGCTCCCGAGGCGTTCGCGCCATTTGCCGGCTGGCCGATGGCCGCGCAGCCGCCGCGATGTCTGATCGAGGCATGGCGGCGTCCGGCAGGGCAGGCCGGCGGCCGCGCTTACTTGATTACCGCGCGTGGCGTCGGCGCGCACGCATCGAGCGCTGTGTGGCTGCAACACCAGGTTGCGATACGCGACGGCCATATCGTCGGGCTGCATTGGCGTCGTGTCGCGACGGTGCTCCGATGAGCGGCCGCCTGCCTATCTGCCGCGCGGCAGGGTTCACGCTGATCGAGCTGATGATCGTGCTTGCGATCGTCGCCGTGCTGGCCGGATGGGGTATCCCGTCGTATCGCGAACATGTCGTGCGCGTTCACCGCGCGTCGGCGGTGTCCGCGCTGTACCGTGCGGCCCAGTATCTTGAAACGTTGGACGGTGCGCCGCCTGCGGCGTTGCCGGACGCGCTCGCACACGCGCCGCCGGACGGGCACGCCGTGTATCGATTGACGCTCGGACGGCCGGACGGCGACGGTTCGCCGGTGAGCTATGAACTGACGGCGACGCCGCTCGACACCGGGCCGATGCGCGACGATGCATGCGGCACGTTCACGCTGCGCTCGGACGGAACGAAAGGCAACGCAGGAAGCGATGGCGCCGACGAACCGGGTGCTGCGTGCTGGGGCGTGCGCTGAGCTCGCAAGAAAGGCGCGGAGCGGCGCATGGCCGTGCGCGCGAAGTGCCGACGATCAGTCGTCGTGTGCGTCGAGCCCGCGCTCGTCGCGGGACTGCTTCCAGATCCGGTAGACCTCCCATGCGGCGAAGCCGAGCGTGCCCCACTTCAACGCGGGGCCCGCGCTCGCGCGCAGCAGCGAGCGGACGGGCTTCGCCAGCACGAGCGACGCGAGCGAACTCAGCATCGGATACTGGTTGACGAGCTGGCCGAGGCTTGCGTTCAGGTTCTTGGCCGACTGGCCGAACTTGTGCGAGGACAGGCCGGGGATGAACACCTTGAGCCAACTGAAGCGCGTGACGGCCTGACGCATTTCGGCGGCGGCTTCCGCGAGTTCGAGCCGCTCGACTTCGGATCGCAGGATCAGCAATTCCTTGCGGAGCGCGCGGTGCTGCGACGCACTCCAGTGCGATCGCGACGAATGGGAGCGGGATGGATTGCCCGTGATGTTCTGGCTCATGGCGCGTCGGCGAAGTAGGTGAGAGGGATGAGCGCGAGGGCGTTCACGGCTTGCCGCGGAACAGGTCGCGGTCTTTCTCGAGTTCGGCGAGCGTCGCCTCGAACACGGTCGGCGCGTCGCGCAGGCCCGAACGCGCCTTCAGCGCGCATACGATGCCGCCAACGGCATACAGTGCGGTGATCGCGGCGAGCGCCTGCCAGCGGTAGGTATCCCAGAACGCGATCGCGATCAGCACGGTCAGGCTGATAAGCGCCATCGTCGCGAGCATCATCGCGGCGAGACCGAGGAACAGCACGCCCATCAGGCGCTCCTTCTCCTCGGCAAGCTCGATGCCCACCAGTTCGAGGCGCGTCTGCAGAAGGCCGATGGCGGAGCCGACGAGGCGGCGCAGCGGTCCTTGACCGGACGGCTGCGAGTGGGTGTCTGTCGTCATGGATGAGGTGCTTGCGCGTGCAGTGAGCAGCTAGGACAAAGCCGGCCGGCGCAGACCGGCAGGCTTCGACGCCCGCGGGCCGCACATGCGGCCTGCGGGACGAAACGGCGCAGAGCGCGTTACTTGCGGTTGATCAGCAGGCCGATCAGCACGCCGACGCCGGCGGCCACGCCGATCGACGTCCACGGATGCTCGTGCACGTAGTCGTCGGTCGCGCGCGCGGCCTTCTTGCCTTTCTCGACCACCACGACCTGGACGTCGGCTGCCTTTTCCTTGGCCTGCTTGAGGCGCGACATGGCCTTCTCGCGCAGCTCGGCCGCACGGTCGCCCGTGCTGCTCGCAGCTTGCTTGAGCAGGTCTTCGGCGTCCGAGAGAACGGTTTTGATATCCGACATCAGTTTCTCCTTGTTGATTTCCGACATTGCAACTCCCTTCGTGCTGTCATGCTGCAGGTTCACATCGTAGCGAAACCCCTGCCTGCTGGCGAGCCGGGAAGACACACGGCGGCAGCGCAAGACTGCATGGTAAACGACTTGTAATCATGAACAGAGCGGCAAACGGGTTGAAAAGTTTCCTCTCCAGCCCGCCGTCCTGCCACGACGCCGGGTAAAAATGACAAAAAAGTATGAATATCAAACGGAATAATCGTTCGCACGGCCCATTGCTTCCCGTAAGCTGATGGACTGCCCCGCGCTGTCCAGCGCGCGGTTTCAACCAGCATCGTTCGAGGAGGGAACATCATGAGTCTGCGTCTTGGCGACATCGCACCGGATTTCGAGCAGGAATCGAGCCTGGGCACGATCAAGTTTCACGAGTGGCTCGGCAACAGCTGGGGTGTCCTGTTCTCCCATCCGGCCGACTACACGCCGGTGTGCACGACCGAACTCGGGCTGACCTCGAAGCTGAAGGGCGAATTCGAGAAACGCAACGTGAAGGTGATCGCGCTGTCGGTCGACGGCGTCGAATCGCACAAGGGCTGGATCAACGACATCAACGAAACGCAGTCGACGGTCGTGGGCTTCCCGATCATCGCCGACGCGGACCGCAAGGTGTCGCAGCTGTACGACATGATTCACCCGAACGCGAACGAAACGCTGACGGTGCGTTCGCTGTTCGTGATCGACCCGAACAAGAAGGTCCGGCTCACGATCACCTATCCGGCCAGCACGGGGCGCAACTTCGACGAAGTGCTGCGCGTGATCGATTCGCTGCAACTGACCGACAATTACAAGGTCGCGACGCCCGGCAACTGGAAGGATGGCGACGACGTCGTGATCGTCCCGTCGCTGCAGGATCCGGAAGAACTGAAGAAGCGCTTCCCGAAGGGCTTCAACGCGGTGCGTCCGTATCTGCGCCTGACGCCGCAGCCGAACAAGTAAGCATCGGCGGCCCGCAGCCGCGGCTCCGCTGAAAAAAGCCCGCCCGGCAGCGATGCCGGGCGGGCTTTTTCCTTGGCGGCGTGCGCGTGCGCGGCAACGCTGCCGCGTGCGTCATGGCCGGATCATCAGAAGAATGCCTGGATGCCCGTCTGCGCGCGGCCGAGGATCAGCGCGTGGATGTCGTGCGTGCCTTCGTACGTATTGACCACCTCGAGGTTCACGAGGTGGCGCGCGACGCCGAATTCGTCGGAGATGCCGTTGCCGCCGAGCATGTCGCGCGCGAGGCGGGCGATGTCGAGCGCCTTGCCGCACGAGTTGCGCTTCATGATCGACGTGATCTCGACGGCGGCCGTGCCTTCGTCCTTCATCCGGCCGAGGCGCAGCACGCCTTGCAGGCCGAGCGTGATTTCGGTCTGCATGTCGGCGAGCTTCTTCTGGATCAGCTGGTTCGCGGCGAGCGGCCGGCCGAACTGCTGGCGGTCGAGCACGTACTGGCGCGCGGTGTGCCAGCAGGACTCGGCGGCGCCGAGCGCACCCCACGCGATCCCGTAGCGCGCCGAGTTCAGGCACGTGAACGGGCCGCGCAGGCCGCTCACGTTCGGCATCAGGTTCTCGTCCGGCACGAACACCTCGTCGAGGACGATCTCGCCGGTGATCGAGGCGCGCAGCCCGACCTTGCCGTGGATCGCCGGCGCCGACAGGCCCTTCCAGCCCTTCTCGAGGATGAAGCCGCGGATCGCGTCCTTGCCGTTCTCTTCGAGCTTCGCCCAGACGACGAACACGTCGGCGATCGGCGAGTTGGTGATCCACATCTTCGCGCCGGACAGCGAATAGCCGCCGGGCACCTTCTTCGCGCGCGTGACCATGCTGCCGGGATCGGAGCCGTGGTTCGGCTCGGTCAGGCCGAAGCAGCCGATCCATTCGCCGCTCGCGAGCTTCGGCAGGTATTTCTGCTTTTGCGCGTCCGAGCCGAATTCGAAGATCGGCACCATCACGAGCGACGATTGCACGGACATCATCGACCGGTAGCCGGAATCGACGCGCTCGACTTCGCGCGCGATCAGCCCGTAGCTCACGTAGTTGAGGCCGGGGCCGCCGTATTCCTCGGGAATCGTCGGACCGAGCAGGCCGACCTCGCCCATCTCGCGAAAGATGGCCGCGTCGGTGCGTTCGTGGCGGAACGCTTCGGTGACGCGCGGCGCGAGCTTGTCCTGTGCATACGCCTGCGCGGCATCGCGGACCATCCGCTCTTCCTCGGTCAGTTGCTGGTCGAGCAGCAGCGGATCGTCCCAATGAAAAGTTGCAGCACTCATCGTCTCATCTCCTGTTGGTCCGGTCTTCGAGCCGGCCCCGTGTCAAAGTTTGCTTGACTCGCGTTCCGCTGTGCGGAACAATGTTTTGCAAATCGAACCCAGTGTAGCACCGGATGACACTTTCAACCATCGACGACACCACGATCGACGAGCGCAAGTTCGTCGTCGCGCTCGCGCGCGGGCTCGACCTGCTGCGCGCCTTCCGCCCCGGCGAGACGATGCTGGGCAATCGCGATTTCGCGGAACGCACGGGGCTGCCGAAGGCGACGGTGAACCGGCTCGCCTATACGCTGACCGTGCTCGGCTATCTGCGCTACGACGAGACGCTCGGCAAGTATGCGCTGGACGCCGGCGTGCTGTCGCTCGGCTACGCGCTGCTGTCGGGCTCCGGGACGATCGATCTCGCGCGGCCGCACATGCAGGCGCTCGCGCGGGAGATCGGCGCGGCCGTGTCGCTCGGCTGCCGCGACGGGCTCGACATGATCTATCTGGAGACGATCCGCAGCGAGACCGCCTTGACGCTCGGGCTCGCGCCCGGTTCGCGGCTGTCGATGCTGACGAGCTCGATGGGGCGCGCGTACCTGGCCGTGCAGCCGGAGGACGTGCGCCGCGCGCTCTATGCCGAGCTGCATCGTGCGGCCGGCGGCGCGGCCGACGCCGATGCGCTCGTCGCCGCCGCGCAGCAGGCGGTGGCCGAATTTTCGTCGGGCGGGTGCTGTTATTCGTTCCGTGCGTGGCACATGGACGTGAACGCGGCGGCCGTGCCGTTTCGCGAGCCGCGCGAGGGACGCTGGCTGATCCTGAGCTGCAGCGGCCCGGCGTCGTCGATGGACGAGGGCGTGTTTCGCACGCAGGTCGGGCCGCAACTGAAGGCGCTCGCGCAGCGGCTCGGCCAGACGGTCTGAGCCACGCGTGCGTGGGCTGTTGCCGCCGCGCGGCAATCGGCTCGTGCGCGGCGGATGGAGAGGCGGCGCGGTGGCGTATTGCGCGACGGGCGAACCGCGCTCATCATCGTTCGCCTGCTTACCGACGACGAGGTCTGCGATGGCGCACCCCGAACCGATGGAAGGCGGATGCGCGTGCGGCGCGATTCGCTACCGTATCGCCGACGTTCCGACCGATGCCGGCTTCTGCCACTGCCGGCTCTGTCAGCGCACGACCGGCGCGGCGGTCGTCGCGTCGGCAACGGTGCCGATCGACGCGTTCGAATACCTGCAGGGCGAACCGACCGTCTACGCGTCGAGCGCATGGGGCGAGCGGCGTTTCTGCGGCCGTTGCGGCGCGCAACTCGAATACCGGCGCGCTGACGCGCCGCAGACGGTCGAGATCAACTACGCGACGCTCGACGAACCGTCGCGGTTGCGTCCGGCGTGGCACGTCTGGTATCGGGATCGTTTGCCGGGTGTCGAGATCGGCGACGATTTGCCGAAGTACGACGACGGTGGAAGAGAATAGGCGGCTCATCCGCGCCGATACACCGGTGTCGATCGCGCGCGCAGGCACGGTCGATCTTTCTGCGTGAACGAACAGCGAACCGGCCGGCGTCGAGCGACGCCGCGTGCTGAAACCCGCTTCCCGAAGCAGCACGACTCCGGAATCCGCGATCCAGCGTGCCGCTCCCCGCGCGCGCCTTCCGCGCGAATCGCTCAGGCCGTCACGACCTTCGCGAACACCGGCCCCTGCATGAACCGCACGTCGTGCTGGCGCAGCAGCTCGCACTGCGTCTCGTCGACGACGCCGTCGAAGATCAGCGGGATCCGCACGCGCTGCGCATAGGCGACGAGCGCCTTGACCATCCCGTCGCGCAACGCGATGCCCGCATCCATCTTGATGTAGTCGGGGCGCGCCATGTCCGATTCGACCGCGAGGATGCGGCCCGGGTCCGGCAGCTTGTCCGCGACCTTGAAACCGTGATGCTGGTAGCTGCGCGTCAGGTAGCCGAGGAACGTCTTGTGGGCGACCGCGACCGCCGGCAGCTCGATCACGATCCGCTCGGGCGGCAGCCCGAAGCGCTGCAGCACCGATGAGAAATGCTTGCCGTGGTCGTACTTCACGCTCTTGAGCAGCCGCTCGTGCACGCGCAGGAACAGCAGCCCGTGGCGTTGCGCGCCGAAGAAATTGATCGCATGCAGCGCGCGCGACAGGCGGTCGATCGCGACCAGCGTCTGGTCGTCGACGGCCGCGTCGACCGGATCGTGCTGCGCCCCCGTGACCAGTGTGACGGCCTGGAAGCCGAGCTCGTCGCCGTAGCGCTCGATCGCGTCGGCGAACGACGTCGATTGCGGCGCGCCGGGCATCGTCACGTCGTAGATCGGCTCGTACGCACTGGCGAGTGTGCGCTCGGGCAGATTCGCGCACGCGGTGCCGCCTTCGGCTAGCGCGAGGTGTTCCCGCAGATACGGCAGTTGCCCGGCACGGCTGACCAGCTCGGGGATGGTAGGCGGAATCATCGGCGTGAGAAGGAAAAATGGCGGCCGAAAGGGCCGCCTCATGACTTGATATTAGCAGCGCGCGCCGCGCTCGGCTTGGCGTTTCACTCATATGGTTATCCCGTCCTCGCGCCAACGCCTAGGGTTTACGTTGATTTCACTATTCGTAATTGGTTTTACTATTCGTAAATCCAAGGATTTGTCGCCGATCAAGAAATGCGGCATGCGGGCGCCGCGAAACGGCGCCGTTCACGAATCAACAGGAAGCAAGGAGCGAGACGTGGCGGTTGACAGGACAGGCGGGCGGGCGCGCCGGCAGGAGACGGACGGGACGACGGGCGCGGCGGTGCGCGCACGGCGGAGTTGACGCGCGGATGGCGACCATGAGCATCGATTACCAGACGCTGAAGTTCGAGTACCGCGCCCGCGCGCACGACGCGGCCGTCCACCCGGTGGTCGTCGTCGGCGCGGGCCCGGTCGGCCTCGCGGCCGCGATCGACCTCGCGCAACAGGGCGTGCCGGTCGTGCTGCTCGACGACGACGACACGTTGTCGACCGGCTCGCGCGCGATCTGCTTCGCGAAGCGCACGCTGGAGATCTTCGACCGGCTCGGCTGCGGCGAGCGCTTCGTCGACAAGGGCGTGAGCTGGCACGTCGGCAAGGTGTTCCTGCAGGACGAGCAGCTTTACGCATTCGACCTGCTGCCCGAGGAAGGGCATGCGCGCCCGGCGTTCATCAACCTGCAGCAGTACTACGTCGAAGGCTATCTGGCCGACCGCGCGTTCGAGCTGCCGAACATCGACATCCGCTGGAAGCACAAGGTGACGGGCGTCGACCAGTCGGCCGAACATGCGGTGCTGACGATCGAGACGCCGGACGGCGTCGCGACGCTGCGCGCGCAGTACGTGATCGCGGCCGACGGTTCGCGCAGCCCGATGCGCACGATGATGGGCCTCGAGAGCCGCGGCCGCACCTTCAAGGACCGCTTCCTGATCGCCGACGTGAAGATGAAGGCGGAGTTTCCGACCGAGCGCTGGTTCTGGTTCGACCCGCCGTTTCACCGCAATCAGTCGGTGCTGCTGCATCGTCAGCCGGACAACGTGTGGCGCATCGACTTCCAGCTCGGCTGGGATGCCGATCCGGTCGCCGAGAAGCAGCCGGAGCGCGTGATCCCGCGCGTGCGCGCGCTGCTCGGGCCGGACGTCGAGTTCGAGCTCGAGTGGGTGAGCGTCTACACGTTCCGCTGCCAGCGGATGGAGTCGTTCCGGCACGGCCGCGTGTTGTTCGCGGGCGACTCCGCGCATGGCGTGTCGCCGTTCGGCGCGCGCGGCGCGAACAGCGGCGTGCAGGACGCGGACAACCTCGCGTGGAAGCTGAAGCTGGTGCTCGACGGCCGCGCGCACGACCGCCTGCTCGATACGTATGCGAGCGAGCGCGAGTTCGCGGCCGACGAGAACATTCGCAATTCGACGCGCTCGACCGACTTCATCACGCCGAAAAGCGCGGTGTCGCGCGTGTTCCGCGATGCGACGCTGAAGCTCGCGCGCGACTGCGAGTTCGCGCGCAAGCTGGTGAACAGCGGGCGCCTGTCGGTGCCGGCCGTGCTGGCCGATTCGCCGCTCAACACGCCGGACCGCGGCGGCGACGCATTCGCGTGCGCGATGCGGCCGGGCGCGGCGGCGGCCGATGCGCCGGTGCGTGCGCAGGGTGCGCCGGGCTGGCTGCTGCAGCATCTGCGCGACGGTTTCACCGGCGTGCTGTTCGGATTGCCGGGCGATGCGGCCGCTCTGGCGCAGGCCGTCGACGGGCTCGCGCTGCCGGTGCGTCCCGTGCTCGTCGTGCCGGCCGGGCACGCGCAGCCGGTCGCCGGCGTCGACGTCGTGGAGGACGTCGACGGGCTCGCCGCGCGGCGCTACGACGCGCAGCCTGGCACGTTCTACCTGCTGCGTCCCGACCAGCACGTCTGCGCCCGCACGCGCACGCTCGACCGTCAGGCGATTGCCGACGCACTGGCGCGCGCGACCTGCGCACGCTGATACGACCAAGACACCGGAGACACCGTCATGCCCTCACTCGACACCCGCCCGCGCCTGGCCGATCCCGACGCGTTCTACGAAGCGCTGATCGACATGCATCGCGACCTGTCCGACGCCGACAGCCAGCTCGTCAACGCGAAGCTGATCCTGTTGCTCGCGAACCAGGTCGGCGACGCCGACGTGCTGCGCGAAGCGATGGCGCTCGCACGCCAGGGCGTGACGCCGCCCGTGCATCCGGCCGCCGAGGTGGCGCAATGAGCGCGGCGCCGGCCGACGCGCGCGTGCTCGAAGTCGAGCGCGTGATCGACGAGACTCATCGCCCCGGGTTTCACTGGATGCTGCTCGCGCTGTGCGGGCTGTGCCTCGTGATCGACGGTTTCGATGCGCAGGCGATGGGCTACGTCGCGCCGAGCGTGATCGCCGAATGGGGCGTGCCGAAGCAGGCGCTCGGGCCCGTGTTCAGCGCGAGCCTGTTCGGGATGCTGCTCGGCGCGCTCGGGCTGTCGGTGCTCGCCGACCGGATCGGGCGGCGCCCGGTGCTGATCGGCTCGACGCTGTTCTTCGCGGTGACGATGCTCGCGACGCCGTTCGCGGGCTCGATCCCCGTGCTGATGGCGTTGCGCTTCGTCACGGGGCTCGGCCTCGGCTGCATCATGCCGAACGCGATGGCGCTGGTCGGCGAGTTCAGCCCGGCCGCGCATCGCGTGAAGCGGATGATGATCGTGTCGTGCGGCTTCACGCTCGGCGCGGCGATCGGCGGCTTCATCAGCGCGGCGCTGATTCCGGCGCTCGGCTGGCGTTCGGTGTTCTTCGTCGGCGGCGCGGTGCCGCTCGTGCTGACGATCGCGATGGTCGCGCGGCTGCCGGAGTCGCTGCAGTTCCTGGTGCTGAAAGGGCGTGTCGCGCAGGCGCGCGACTGGCTCGCGCGGTTCGCGCCGGAAGCCGGCATCGATGCGAACACGCGGCTCGTCGTGCGCGAACCCGCGGCAAGCGGCGCGCCGGTCGCCGAGCTGTTCCGCCATGGCCGCCTGCCGGTCACGCTGCTGCTGTGGTCGATCAGCTTCATGAACCTGATCGACCTGTACTTCCTGTCGAACTGGCTGCCGACCGTGATGCGCGACGCCGGCTATTCGCCGGGCACTGCGGTGATCGTCGGCACGGTGCTGCAGACGGGCGGCGTGATCGGCACGCTGTCGCTCGGCTGGTTCATCGAACGTTACGGCTTCGTGCGCGTGCTGTTCGCGTGCTTCGCGTGCGCGGCCGTGTCGGTGGGGCTGATCGGCTCGGTCGCGCATGCGCTGCCGTGGCTGCTGGTCGTCGTGTTCGCGGGCGGGTTCTGCGTGGTCGGCGGGCAGCCGGCCGTGAACGCGCTCGCGGGCCAGTATTACCCGACGTCGCTGCGCTCGACGGGCATCGGCTGGAGCCTCGGCATCGGCCGGATCGGCTCGGTGCTCGGGCCGCTCGTCGGCGGACAACTGATTGCGCTCAACTGGTCGAACGGCGCGCTGTTCCATGCGGCCGCGGTGCCCGTGCTGTGCTCGGCGCTGTTCGTGCTGGGCCTCGCAGGCGTCACGCGGCGCAGCGGCGCGCAGGCGCCGAACACCGTGATGAATTGATGGAGAAAGGAAAAGATGACGCTTGACCTGTCGAAACCGGCAACCGCCGGCTACCTGAGCGGTTTCGCGAACGAATTCGCGACCGAGGCACTGCCCGGCGCGCTGCCGCACGGCCGCAACTCGCCGCAGCGCGCGCCGTACGGGCTGTACGCGGAGCAGCTGTCGGGCACCGCGTTCACCGCGCCGCGCGGCCACAACCGCCGCTCGTGGCTGTACCGGATTCGCCCGGCTGCCGTGCACCGGCCGTTCGAGCCGTATGCGGGCGCGCAGCGGCTCGTATCGGAGTTCGGCGATTCGGCCGACGTGCCGCCGACGCCGCCGAACCAGTTGCGCTGGGATCCGCTGCCGATGCCGGTCGAGCCGACCGATTTCGTCGACGGTCTCGTGACGATGGCCGGCAACGGGTCGGCCGCCGCGATGAACGGTTGCGCGATACACCTGTATGCGGCGAACCGCTCGATGCAGGACCGCTTCTTCTACAGCGCCGACGGCGAGCTGCTGATCGTGCCGCAGCAGGGGCGCCTGTTCATCGCGACCGAATTCGGCCGGCTCGACGTCGAGCCGTTCGAGATCGCGGTGATCCCGCGCGGCGTGCGTTTTGCCGTCGCGCTGCCGGACGGCGACGCGCGCGGCTACATCTGCGAGAACTTCGGCGCGCTGCTGCGCCTGCCGGATCTCGGCCCGATCGGCTCGAACGGGCTCGCGAACCCGCGCGACTTCCTGACGCCGCAGGCCGCCTACGAAGACCGCGAAGGCGCGTTCGAGCTGATCGCGAAGCTGAACGGGCGCCTCTGGCGCGCGGACATCGGCCATTCGCCGCTCGACGTCGTCGCGTGGCACGGCAACTACGCGCCCTACAAATACGACCTGCGCCTGTTCAACACGATCGGCTCGATCAGCTTCGATCATCCCGATCCGTCGATCTTCCTCGTGCTGCAGGCGCAGAGCGACACGCCGGGCGTCGACACGATCGACTTCGTGATCTTCCCGCCGCGCTGGCTCGCGGCCGAGGATACGTTCCGCCCGCCGTGGTTCCACCGCAACGTCGCGAGCGAGTTCATGGGCCTCGTGCACGGCGCGTACGACGCGAAGGCCGAGGGCTTCGTGCCGGGCGGCGCGAGTTTGCACAACTGCATGTCGGGCCACGGACCCGATGCGGACACGTTCGAGAAGGCGTCCGCGAGCGACACGACGAAGCCGCACAAGGTCGACGCGACGATGGCGTTCATGTTCGAAACCCGCACGCTGATCCGGCCGACGCGCTACGCGCTCGACACCGCGCAGCTGCAGGCCGATTACTTCGAATGCTGGCAAGGCATCAAGAAACACTTCAATCCGGAGCAACGATGAGCGACACCCAAGACTGGCGCGCGACGCTCGACCCGGCTCGCAAGAGCTGGATCGAGACCGCGAACGATCCCGCCTGCGATTTCCCGATCCAGAACCTGCCGTTCGGCATCTTCAGCGATGCGAAGGGCGCGCGCCGCCCGGGCGTCGCGCTGGGCGACCAGATCGTCGATCTCGCGGCGCTCGCGCGTGCGGGCCTCGTCACGCTGCCGGCCGGCGTCGACGTGTTCGCCGCACCGACGCTCAATGCGTTCATCGCGCTCGGCCGCGACGCGTGGCGCAGCGTGCGCGTGCAGCTGTCGGCGCTGTTCTCGCGTGACGACGCGACACTGCGTGACGATGCGGCGCTGCGCGCGCAGGTGCTCGTCGCGCAGCGCGACGCGACGCTGCATCTGCCGGTCGAGATTCCCGGCTACACCGATTTCTATTCGTCGAAGGAACACGCGACCAACGTCGGCTCGATGTTCCGCGATCCGAAGAATGCGCTGCTGCCGAACTGGTCGGAGATGCCGATCGGCTACAACGGCCGCGCGTCGTCCGTGGTCGTGAGCGGCACGCCGGTGCGGCGCCCGAACGGGCAACTGAAGCTGCCCGACCAGGAGCGCCCGGTGTTCGGCGCGTGCCGCAAGCTCGACATCGAACTGGAAACGGGCTTCATCGTCGGCAAGGGCAACGCGCTCGGCGAGCCGATCGCGTGTGAGGACGCGGAAGCGCATATCTTCGGGATGGTGCTGCTGAACGACTGGAGCGCGCGCGACATCCAGCAGTGGGAATACGTACCGCTCGGCCCGTTCAACTCGAAGGGGTTCGCAACGACGATCTCGCCGTGGATCGTCACGCTCGATGCGCTCGAACCGTTCCGCGTCGCGCAGCCCGAGCAGTCGCCGCAGCCGCTCGCGTATCTGCGGCATGCGGGCAAGCATGCGTTCGACATCGCGCTGGAAGTGACGCTGCGCGCCGAAGGTGCGGCCGAGGCCACGTCGATCTGCCGCACGAACTTCAGGCACATGTACTGGACGATGGCGCAGCAGCTCGCGCATCACACGGTCGCCGGGTGCAACACGCGCGTGGGCGACCTGATGGGTTCGGGCACGATCAGCGGGCCGACGAAGGATTCGTTCGGCAGCCTGCTCGAACTGACGTGGAACGGCAAGGAGCCGGTCGCGCTGAACGGCGGCGGCAGCCGCACGTTCATCGAGGACGGCGACGAGCTGACGCTCGCCGGCTGGTGCCAGGGCGATGGGTATCGCGTCGGCTTCGGCACGTGTGCGGGCAGGATCTTGCCGGCGCGGAGTGCGTGACGGATCGCGGCGCGAAACGTTACGCGTAGGTCACGTGTAGATCACGCGTAGTCCGGAAGGACAGGGCGGCCCGCATTGCGCGGGCCGTTTTTCGTTTACCGGAGGAGGGGGCGCGAGCGGGCCGATGCGTATCGGTGCATGATGCCGACGCCGACGCCGACGCCGACGCCGACGCCGACGCCGACGCCGACGCCGACGCCGACGCCGACGCCGACGCCAACGCCGACGCCAACGCCAACGCCAACGCCAACGCCAACGCCAACGCCAACGCCAACGCCAACGCCAACGCCAACGCCAACGCCGAGCGGCGTCAGACCGCGCGTTGTACTGCGGCGCGCCGCTCCCACAACGCCGCCGCGACGAACGCGGCGACGCAAGCGACCAGCACGCCGACCAGCGCATTGCTGCCCAGTTGCTCCATCAACGCGCCCGCCACCAGCGGGCCGCCGAAGCTCGCGGCGCTCCACGACGCCGACACGAGCGAACTCGCGGTGACGAGCGCCGCGCCGCGGAAACGTTCGCCGCACGCGACGAGCGACAGCGTATAGATGCTGCCGGCCGCCGCGCCGAGCACGAACAGCAGCGGCCAGCACAGCCACGGATTCGCGATCACGAACGGCAGCATCGGCAGGCCGGCCAGCACGATCCAGCCGGCGCCGAGGTGCACGCGCTCGCGGCCGAGCTTGTCCGCGAGCCAGCCGATCGGGAACTGCATCGCGGTATCGCCGAACAGCATGATCGACGCGAGCAGCACGGCGGTCGCGCTCGCGACGCCGTGATCCATCGCGTAGAGCGGCAGCAACGACAGCGCGAGCGTATCGAACAGCGCGAAGAAGCCGGTGCCGATGATCAGCGCGGGCATGCGCGGCAGCACGTCGAGCCAGCGGCCGTGTGCTTCGTGATGCGCGTCGTCGCCGGCGAGCGGCGCACGGCGGATCGTCGCGAGCGTCGGCAGCGCGAGCAGGAACAGCGCGCCGCACAGCGCGAAGCGGATGTGCGTCGCGCCGGCGATCTGGCTGACGAGCACCGGGCCGGCCATCTGGAACAGCGTGAAATTGGTCGCGTAGATCGCGACGACGCGCCCGCGCGTCGCATCGTCGGCGAGCTGGTTGACCCACGCTTCGCCGATCGTGAACAGCAGCATCAGCGCGGCGCCGCACAGCACGCGCAGCACGCCCCACAGGATCAGGTTCGACGTGAACTGCATCAGCGCGGTGGCGGCCGCGAGCAGCACGACCGACACGACGATCGCGCGGCGCGCGCCGATGTGCCGCGCGAGCGCGGTGACGAACGGGACGATCGCGAGGCCGCCGAGGGCCTGCGCGGCCGTCAGCATGCCGACGACGTTGGTGCCGTGTCCGGCTTCGGTGAGCGCGAGTGCGGTCAGCGGCAGCGTGGCGCCGGTCCCGAGGCCGACGACCGCGACGCTCAGGATCAGCGCGAGGAAATCGCGATTGAGAATGGCTTTCATCGGCCGCGATGCTACACCGCGACCGTTGAAAGGTCCATGAAGGCCGTCACGTTCGAATGGAGTTGCGTACGCAACGATCGCGGCAGGGCCGCGTCACACGTATTCGGTCGGCACGGCCACCGGGCGGCGTTCGAGCGACGCCGACCACAGCGTGAGCGCGAGCGCGGCGACCGCCATCGCGACGCCGACCCACGGCAGGCTCACGAGCGACACGCCCGAGCCGATCGCCATCCCGCCGAGCCATGCGCCGGTCGCGTTGCCGAGGTTGAACGCGCCCTGGTTCAGCGTCGACGCGAGGTTCGGCGCGTCGCTCGCGCGGTCGACGATCATGATCTGCAGCGGCGGCACGATCGCGAACGCGAGGATGCCCCACACGAAGATCGTCGCGAGCGCGGCGAACGGCAGATGCATCGTGCCCGCGAACAGCGCGAGGACGATGCCGATCAGCGCGAGCGTCGCGATCAGCGACGGCATCCGCCGCCAGTCGGCGAGCTTGCCGCCCAGCGTGCCGCCGACCGTCAGGCCGAGGCCGAACAGCAGCAGCACGTAGGTGACCTGGCGCGGCGAGAAGCCCGTCACGTCCTCGAGGATCGGCGTGATGTACGTGAACACGCTGAACAGGCTCGCGGACGCGAGCACGCTGATGCCGAGCACCATCAGCACCTGCGGGTGCTTCAGCACGCTGAATTCGCGCGTGATGCTGGTATCGGGCATCGCGAGGTTTTTCGGCAGGCACACCGCGAGCGCGGCGGCCGCGGCGATGCCGATGCCGGTGACGGCCCAGAACGTCGCGCGCCAGCCGAACGCCTGGCCGAGCGCGGTGCCGAGCGGCACGCCGAGCACGTTCGCGAGCGTGAGCCCGGTGAACATCAGCGCGATCGCCTGCGCGCGGCGGTTCGGCGCGACGAGGTTGCTGGCCACCACCGAGCCGATGCCGAAGAACGCACCGTGGCAGAACGCGGTGACGACGCGCGCGGCCATCAGCACCGCATAGCCGGGCGCGATCGCGCAGAACAGGTTGCCGGCGATGAACAGCCCGATCAGGGCCATCAGCGCACGCTTGCGCGGCATCTTCGCGGTGACGATCGCGAGGATCGGCGCGCCGATCGTCACGCCGAGCGCGTAGCCCGACACGAGCATCCCGGCGGCCGGGATCGACACGCCGAGGTCGCGCGCGACATTGGGCAGCAGGCCCATGATCACGAATTCGGTGGTACCGATTCCAAATGCGGCGACGGCAAGGGCGAAAAGAGGCAGGGGCATCGCGGTAGGCTCGGGAAAAGATGCCGCTCGAGCCAGGCGCAGGATGCGCGGGACGGGCGGGATGAGGCGAAGGTCAGCCGCGATTCTACTTCAGTGAAAACCCCTATGCTTGGGGCCAGAATGCTTGTTGCCGGCGTGCGACGAGGCGGCGACCGGGAAGCTCACAGTGTGGGATTTGGGCGGTGTCAGGGCCGGGATGATGGCGACCGCCGGCCGTCGATCACGCGATGCGTTCGGACGACCGGTCGGGCATCGCGTCCGGGGTGTGCTTCGTTTCGCTGTCCGGGCCTGCGGGCGACGCAGCCGAATCGGCCCCATCGATGGCCGCCGGAGCGTCCCAGCCGTTCTCGAACAGACACGCTTCGATCGGCATCCGCGCGGCCCAGCGTTCTTCCTCGAGCATCGGCTTCGCATAGAACGCATCGACGTGCCCGACGCACAGCACGGCGATCGGCTTCGCGCCGTCGGGCATCCGCAGCAGCGTGCGCACCGCATCGACGTCGAACAACGATACCCAGCCCATGCCGAGCCCTTCCGCGCGCGCGGCGAGCCACATGTTCTGGATCGCGCACGCGGCGGAGGCCAGATCCATCTCCGGCAGCGTGCGGCGGCCGAACACGTGGCGTTCGCGGCCGTCGGCGAGCGCGACGACCAGCAGCTCGCCGCATTCGCGCACGCCCTCGACCTTCAGTCGCATGAATTCGTCCTGGCGCTCGCCGAGCGCGTCGGCCGTCGCGCGGCGCTCGGCCTCGACCAGCGCGTGAATCGCGGTGCGCAAGGCGGGATCGGTGATGCGGATGAAGCGCCACGGCTGCATGAAGCCGACGCTCGGCGCGTGGTGCGCCGCGCGCAGCAGGCGCGCGAGCACGGCCGGATCGACGGGCGCCGGCGTGAAGTGGCGCATGTCGCGCCGTTCGAAGATGGCGCGGTAGACGGCGGCGATGTCGGAATCGTCGAAACGCATGAGCGGCGAAGGCAGGGATGACGTCGGCGCAACGATAGCAGACGGCGCGCGCGAAACGTTACTTCATTCGAAACAATGCGCGGAATTGTTGACGAAGAAAGGGGTGGTGCGCGGCATGGGGCGCAAGCAAACGATTGCGGATGTGCTGCGGGCCGTCGAATTGGCTGTTTCTCAGCGACTTGCCGTCACGACGTTCTGCGGCGCGCCCGCATGCCACGCCTCGATGTTCAGCAGCGTCGTGTGCGCGATCTCGGCCAGCGCCTCGCGCGTGAAGAACGCCTGGTGCGACGTGACGATCACGTTCGGGAACGTCAGCAGGCGCGCGAGCACGTCGTCCTGCAGCGGCAGGTCGGAATGATCCTCGAAGAACAGCCCGCTTTCCTCCTCGTACACGTCGAGCCCGAGATGGCCGAGCTGGCCGCTCTTGAGCGCGTCGACCAGCGCCTGCGCATCGACGAGGCCGCCGCGCCCGGTGTTGATCAGCATCGCGCCGTGCTTCATTCGCGCGAGCGTCCGCTCGTTGATCAGGTGGTGTGTCGACGGCAGCAGCGGGCAATGCAGGCTGACGATGTCGGCACGATGCAGCAGTTCGTCGAGCTCGACGTAGCGCGCGCCGAACGCGATCAGCTCGTCGTTGTACGGCGGCACCGAGTGCGCGAGCACGTGCATCCCGAAGCCCATCATGATCTTCGCGAACACGCTGCCGATGATGCCGGTGCCGATCACGCCGACGGTCTTGCCGTGCAGGTCGAAGCCGAGCAGGCCGTTCAGCGAGAAGTCGCCTTCGCGGGTGCGGGCGACGGCGCGCGGCAGGCGGCGGTTGAGCGCGAGGATCAGTGCGACCGCGTGCTCGGCGACCGCGTGCGGCGAATACGCGGGCACCCGCACGACCGCGATGCCGAGCCGCTCGGCGGCGGCGAGGTCGACATGGTTGAAGCCCGCCGAGCGCAGCGCGATCAGCCGCGTGCCGCCGTCGGCGAGCCGTTCGAGCACGGCCGCGTCGACGGTGTCGTTGACGAACGGGCAGACGACGTCATAGCCGTGCGCGAGGATCGCGGTTTCCGCGTCGAGGTGCGACGGCTGGAAGTGCAGCCGATAGCCGAACGGCCGGTTGGCGGCGGTGAACGAATCGTCGTCGTACTGCCGGCTGCTGAACAGGATCACGCGCACGCTGCACCTCCGATGGCTGACGCGCGCAGTTTACTGCAGGCCCGTGACGATGTCGGAACGTTCGGGGCCGCGCACCGGCCGCAGGAAGCCGTAGTCGGTGTGGTCGCGGGCGGACGGCGCGCTGAAGTGCTCGAGCGCGTGCTCGACGAAGCTGCGCGTGCGGGCCGGCACGTACTGGCGGTTCGGATAGACGAGCGACAACTGCGCGTCGGGATCGTCGATCCGGTAGCCGGCCATCAGCCGCACGAGCGTGCCGTGGTTGAGGGCATCGGCCACGCACGGCTCGGGCAGGATCGCGATGCCGGCGCCGGCCACGGCCGCCGCCTGGACGAGCGCGAGCTGGTTGACCGTGCAGGCGGGGCGCACCGTGACCGAATGGGCGACGCCGTCGTGGCCGACCAGTTGCCACGTCGGCGCGTGCTGGTGCGGCGCGAGCGTGACCCAGTCGTGGCCCGGGAGGTCGTCGGGCACGCGCGGCTCGCCGCGGCGGTCGAGATAGGCCGGCGCCGCGCACGCGACGAACGGGTTCGGCGCGAGGGCATGGCCGATCAGCGACGGGTTGCCGTCGAGCCGGGTGCCGGTGACGATGCCGACGTCGTAGCCCGAATCGAGCACGTCGAGCGGCCCTTCGGCGACGGTCAACTGCACGCGCAGCTCCGGGTAGCGGTGCCGGAAGCTGCTGACGAGCGGCGTCAGCGCCAGCGGCGACAGCAGCCCCGACGCGACGACGCGCAGCGTGCCGGCCGGCTCGCGCACGGCATGCGCGACGGACGATTCGAGGTGGTCGAATTCCTCGAGCAGCGCGCGGCAACCATCGAGGTAGCGCACGCCGGCCTCGGTGAGCGACAGGTTGCGCGTGGTGCGATGGATCAGCCGTGTGTTCAGGTGGCCCTCGAGCATCGCGATCGAACGCGTGACGAGCGCATTGGACACGCCGAGATGGTGCGCCGCGCGCCGGAAGCTTTGCTGCTCGGCGACGCAGACGAATACACGCATGGTCTGAATCTGGTTCATGGCTTGCGTATTTCTGGCCCGGTTGATTGATTTTGGTTGTGATTTTTTGCCACGCAACGTCGAAAACGCATCGCGCGGCCCCAGTTCGCTCTCGTATCGAAAATGAGATTTTTCGATTCCGCAGACAATTGTTAAATGCGGAACCGATATCCGTCAACCTGAGAAAACGGGCGGCTTGCGTAAAATCGAAATCGCGGGTACCGGTTTAAGGTTGCAATGCAGCAAGGACGTGCGCTGGAAAACCGTCGCGGTATTCGAATATGCGTCGATGTTTCGAGGATTCCATATTCCAATCAATGGGTTGGGGTAAATTGCGGCGCGCCGGGGCACGGCGAATTCGGGAGTCGTTCCCCAATACATACCGCAATGGTGGATGTTTTTTCCACGTTCGGATTTTGTGTATCGAATTCGCTCCGCGATTTGTATCAGGTGGTCGGTGTATTTCGTTCGATCCACGAAAGGCGCTGAACCATCGGTTTCGAAGAATCGTTTCGATATTGGCCGAGAAAATCGCGCGTCCGGAACCCGAATGGAACCGTTTCGCACCCGGCAGCCAATCGTTTTTTCAATCCGGAAGGCCATCGCGCGCGCGGTGCGCGGCCGGCTGGCCCGGTCCGGCGACCGGGCCAGCGTCGCGCTGTCCGCACGTGCGTGCCTCTTGCGCGAGACGGCGGAACGCGGAATGATCGATCAGTTCGCTGCGCCGTGCCACGGGCGCCGTGCCACGGGCGCCGTGCTGCGGGCGCAGTGCCGCGGCGCGTCCGGGCACTTCCTTTCCTCATCTTTTTCCAGCCATGTCCATCGATTACTCGCCGATTCCCTGTCCCGTCGTCGTGCCGCTCGACGCGATCCTGCCCGAAGAACCGCTGCTGATGATGGGGGCCGGCCCGGTCCCGATCCCGGCCGCGGTGGCCAAGGCGAACACGATCGTGATCAACCACCTCGGCGCGACGATGGCGAAGATCATCGAGCAGGTGAAGGAGATGGCGCGTTACGTGTTCCAGACCCGCACGAAGTGGGTGCTCGGTGTCGCGGGCCCCGGTTCGGCCGCGATGGAAATGGCGATCTCGAACCTCGCATGGCGCGGCACGCGCGTGCTGTCGATCCGCAACGGCTTCTTCAGCGCGCGGATGGCCGAGATGGCCACGCGCGTCGGCGCCGACGTCGCGACGCTCGAAGTGGCCGATCGCGCGGTCGCGAGCCTCGACGAGATCGCCGACGCGATCGCGCGCGAGCGGCCCGAGATCGTCACGATCGTGCAGGGCGAGACGTCGAACACCGTGTGGAACCGCGACCTGCGCGACATCGCGGCGCTCGCGAAGGCGGTCGGCGCGCTGGTCGTCGTCGACGCGGTGTGCACGCTGTCGACGATGCCGCTCGAGATGGACGCATGGGGCATCGACGCGGTGATCACCGGCGGCCAGAAGGGGCTGTCGTCGATCCCGGGCGTGTCGCTGATCGCGTTCTCCGACGCCGCGTGGGAGCGCATGAAGAATCGCCCCGAGCCGAATGCGCACTGGTGCCTCGACATGGCGCTCGCGGAGAACTTCTGGCACAACGCCGGCTATCACTACACGGCGCCCGTGTCGGGCGTGCTCGCGCTGCACGAGGCGCTGCGGCTCGTCTGCGCGGAGACGCTCGAGAGCCGCTTCGCGCGCCATCTGCGCTGCTCGCTGGCGCTCCAGGCGGGCGTCGAATCGATGGGGCTCAAGCTCTATGCGCCGAAGGACTGCCGGCTCAATTCGGTGGTCGGGATCGAGACGCCGGAAGGGCTCACGCCCGGGATGGTCTGCGGCCATATCTCGAAGCAGTACCAGGTCGAGATCTCGGGTTCGTTCGGGTTGCCGATCGTGCGGATCGGCCAGATGGGCGAGCAGTGCCGCGAACACAACCTGTTCCGCACGCTGCATGCGTTCGGCCGCACGATGGTCGACCTGAAGGTGCCGGTCGACCTGCCGGCCGGCGTCGCGGCGCTCGAACAGGAACTGTCGCGGCGCGGCGCGTAAGCGCGACGCCGCGACGAAACGAGGAAGCGGGCCGCGCTCAGCGGCCCTGCATCGCGCGCCGGTACGTATTCGGCGTCGTGCCGTGCGCGTCGCGAAAGCGATGGCTGAAGTGACCGGCGTTCGCGTAGCCGCAGGCGGCCGCGATCTGTGCGAGCGGCAGCGCCGTCGTGCGCAGCAGCTCGCGGGCGCGGGCGAGCCGTTGCTCGGCCACCCACGCGTGCGGCGCGCGGCCGAACGACAGCCGGAACATTCGCGAGAAATGGTATTCGGACAGCGCGGCAACCTCGGCGAGTTCACCGAGCGTCAGCGGCTGCGTGAGATACGTGTCGATGTAGTCGCGCACGCGGCGGCGCACGGCCGGCGCGAGCCCGCCGCGGAACGACGTATCGGTGCGCGTCGTGCTCTGCCCGCGCAACAGCAGGCTCAGCACGTCGTGCGCGGTCTCGTTCACGCGCAGCCGCTCGTCGGCATCGTCCCAGCCCTCCAGCGCGAGCGAGCGCAGCAGCGCGGCGACCCGGGCATCCTCGAAGTAGGTGCGATCGGCGAGCTTCAGCTCGCGTGGCTCGCGATCGAGCTCGCGGATCGCGCGCTGCGTGAAGTGCTCGGGCAGGAAATACAGGTGGACGAAATGCATTTCGCCGCGCACCCACCAGCGCGATTCATGGTCGCCCGGCAGCGCGCACAGCAGGCTCGGCGCGCCGTAGCGCGGCACGCGCTGGCGCTCGGTCCGGTAGCCGCCGTCGAGATAGCACGACAGCGTGTGGTGGCCGGGCTGCTCGTAGACCGTCTCGCTTTCGTCGGTGATCCGCGTCCATTCGGCGATCGCGAGATGGTCGCCGAGCCACGCGAAGCGCTCGAGCGTCGCGTTGGCGTCGGCGAGCGTGCGGCAGACCGATTGCAGGCCGAACGGCAGATCGCCGCCGGCCAGGGCGGCGGCGCGGTCGATGGGCGGGGCGCAGAGGGAGAAACTCATGATGCGCCGAGTATAAGCGGGCGCGCGGCGGCGCGTGCGGCGCGCCGAAAAAGACCGCAATTCCGGACAATCGGCACGCGCCGTGCGGCGGCATAGTCGGGATCCCGATTCACCCGATTTTCCGGATTGCCGCCATGAACCTGTCGCTTTATTTCGTCACCGTGCTGATCTGGGGCACCACCTGGATCGCGATCAAGTGGCAGCTCGGCTCGGTGCCGCCGCCCGTATCGATCGCGTGGCGCTTCTGGCTCGCGGCCGCCGTGTTGTTCGCGCCGCTGCGCGTGATGCGCCGGCCGGCGCGCCCGCCGCGCGAAGCGTGGCGCTTTCTCGTCGCGCAGGGCTTCGCGCTGTTCTGCCTGAACTTCCTGTGTTTCTACTACGCGGAGCAGGTCGTGCCGAGCGGGCTCGTCGCGGTGATCTTCTCGACCGCGCCGCTGCTGAACTCGATCAACGGGCGGCTGTTCATGGGCCGCCCGCTGCGGCCGTCGGCGATCGCCGGCGCGCTGCTCGGCCTGACCGGCATCGCGTGCCTGTTCTGGCAGCAGATGGCCGGCCATCTCGACGACCACGCGACCTGGACGGGGCTCGCGATCGCGTTCGCCGGCACGATGTGCTTCTCGGCGGGCAACCTGCTGTCGAGCCGGATGCAGTCGATGGGGCTGCACCCGCTCGCGACCAACGGCTGGGCGATGCTGATCGGCGCGGCGATCCTGACCGGCGGCAGCGCGCTGGCCGGGATGCCGTTCACGCCGGACATGAGCCCGCGCTATCTCGGCGCGCTCGTGTACCTGGCCGTGCCGGGCTCGGTGATCGGCTTCACCGCGTACCTGACCCTCGTCGGCCGGATCGGGCCGGAGCGCGCCGCGTACTGCACGGTGCTGTTCCCGATCGTCGCGCTGGCCGTATCGACGGTGTTCGAGGGCTACCAGTGGTCGCCGCTGGCGGTGATCGGGCTGCTGCTCGTGGTGGCCGGCAATCTCGTCGCGTTCGACCTCACGCGCCGGCTGTTTCTGCGCACGGCCTGATCGGGCCGCGCGGCCGCCGTACCCGGTCGACGGATGACGAAACGCCCGCATCGCGCGGGCGTTTTCTTTTGGCCCGGCGGCGGTGCGACGTTCGCGACCGGCCGCCGGGCTGCCGGGCACGGTGCCGGCGGGATCAGGCCGCCGCGCCGCTGCCCGCCACGCGCGCCTGCCGCTGGTACAGCATCATCGACAGCGCGACGCCCGCGGCGGCGGCCACCGCCGCGAACAGGAACACCTGCGGATAGCCGAACGCGCCCGCGACATAGCCGGCGAGCGGGCCGGTGATGCCGAGCGACAGGTCGAGGAACACCGAGTACGCGGACAGCGCCGCACCGCGGCTCGCGGGTGGCACGAGCGCGACGGCTTCGACGCCGAGCGCCGGGAAGATCAGCGCGAAGCCGAAGCCCGTGAGCGCCGCGCCGACGAGCGCGACGTGCGGCACCGGCGCGAGCCACAGCAGCACGAGGCCCGAGCATTCGAACGCGAACGACACGATCGCGACGCGGAAGCCGCCGTAGGTCTTGATCGTGTTCGCGAACAGCAGGCGCGCGCCGATGAACAGCGTGCCGAATACCGTCAGCGACAGTGCGGCGTTCGGCCAGTGGCGCGCCGCGTAGTACAGCGTGACGAAGGTGGCGATCGAGCCGAAGCCGGCCGACCCGAGCGCGAGGCCGAGGCCGTGCGGCAGCACGCGCGTGAACACGCTCGCGTACGACATCCGTTCGCCGTGCACGAGCGGCACCGGATCGATCAGGCGGGCGAGGTAGAAGCCGAGCGCGGCCAGCGCGATGACGATCACGCCGATCAGCGCCGGATTCAGCGTATGCGCGATCGCGACGCCGACCGGCGCGCCGAGCGCGAGCGCGCCGTAGGTCGCGATGCCGTTCCACGAGATCACCTTCGCGTTGTGCGCGACGCCGACCCGGCCGATGCCCCACAGGATCGCGCCGGTGCCGCACAGGCTTTCGCCGACGCCCAGCACGAGCCGGCTCGCGACCAGCAGCACGAGGCTCGCGACCGGCCAGTGCGCGAGCAGCAGCGCGACGAGCAGCAGCACGCCCGACACGCCGCAGCCGATCAGCCCGCGCAGCACCGTCTGCTTCGGCCCGAGCGTATCGGCGAGGCGCCCGGCGAGCGGCCGCGACGCGAGCGTCGCGAAGTACTGGACGCTGATCGCGCCGCCCGCGACGATCGCGGAAAAGCCGAGGTCGTCGTGGACGAAGCTCGGCAGCACCGCGAGCGGCAGGCCGATGGTCAGGTAGCAGATGAACGTGAAGCAGACGACGGACACGATTTGCAGCGTGACCGCGAGCCCGCTGCGCGGCGGTGTGGCGGAATCGGTTGACATGGGGTCGGAACGAATGGTGAAACGAACGGAAAACGGCGGAAAAGGGAATCGGGATTTTCCCATGGAACCGGTTTTCCCGCAGGTACCATTTAGTTAATCGAACCTTGTTCTGGCGGATCACGGACGGTCGCGGGCGACCAGGGCGGGCCCGGGCGCACCGTGCGACAAGGCTGTCGGCCGGCGCGGCGCGCATATCGCGGCAGTTATATGGGCCGCATGCGTGATGGGCTATGGGTTGCGGAATTTGACGGTGATAGCGTGCAAACTGTCAGAAAAACGTCGGTCGAGCGCTCCGCGCAGGCCGCCTTGCCCCCCATTTGAAGAACCATCGAGACATGAGTGAGCCGATTCGCTTCTACCATCGTCACGCGATCCGCGAAGTCAGCGGCGCGGACGTGACCCGCACCGTGCTGCAATACCTGCGCGAGGACGCGCATTGCACCGGCACCAAGGAAGGCTGCGCGGAAGGCGACTGCGGCGCGTGCACGGTCGTCGTCGGCGAGCTGACCGACGCCGGCGCGGTCGAGTTCAAGGCCGTCAACGCGTGCATCCAGTTCCTGCCGACGCTCGACGGCAAGGCGCTGCTGACGGTCGAGGACCTGCGCCAGCCGGACGGCACGCTGCATCCGGTGCAGCAGGCGATGGTCGACTGCCACGGCTCGCAATGCGGGTTCTGCACGCCCGGCTTCGTGATGTCGATGTGGGCGCTGTACGAGAAGCACGGCCACGAAGGCTGCGGCAGCGCGTGCGCGAAGGCGAAGGACGTGCCGACGCGTACCGAGATCGCCGACGCGTTGACCGGGAACCTGTGCCGCTGCACCGGCTATCGTCCGATCGTCGATGCGGCGGTGCGGATGTTCGACGCGGCCGGCGAAGGTGTGACCGGCGAAGGTGCGGCCGGCGAAGGCGCGCCGGCCCCGTCGGCGCCGGTCGACACGGCCGCGCTGGCCCGCACGCTCGCGTCGCTCAAGCGCGACGACACGTTCGACTACACGACGGTCGACGGTGCACGCTTCGCGGCGCCGCGCACGCTCGACGCGCTGGCCGCGCTGAAGGCCGAGCGTCCCGACGCGCGCATTCTCGCCGGCAGCACCGACATCGGCCTGTGGGTCACCAAGCAGATGCGCCGGCTCGACGATCTGATCTACGTCGGCCAGATCGCCGAACTGCAGCGGCTCGCGGAGCGTGGCGACTGGATCGAGATCGGCGCGGGCGTGACGGTCGAGAAGGCCTATGCGGCGCTGGCCGGCACGTATCCGGAGCTGACCGAGATGTGGAAGCGCTTCGCGTCGCTGCCGATCCGCAACGCGGGCACGATCGGCGGCAACGTCGCGAACGGCTCGCCGATCGGCGATTCGATGCCGGGACTGATCGCGCTCGGCGCGCGCGTGGTGCTGCGCGGCGGCGACACGGTGCGCGAGCTGCCGCTCGAGGCGCTCTACACGGGCTACCAGCAGAAGGACATGGCGCCGCACGAATTCGTCGTCGGCCTGAAGGTGCCGACCCGCACCGGCGCGCGCGAACAGCTGCAGTTCCGCACCTACAAGCTGTCGAAGCGCTTCGACTCCGACATCTCGGCCGTGTGCGCGGCATTCGCGTTCATCGCGGACGGCGACACGATCCGCGAGCCGCGCATCGCGTTCGGCGGGATGGCCGCGACGCCCAAGCGCGCGACCCACACGGAGGCGGTGCTCGACGGCGCGCAGTGGCACGAAGCCACCGCGCAGGCCGCGATGCAGGCGCTCGAGCGCGACTACCAGCCGCTGTCGGACATGCGCGCGACGAGCGCGTATCGGCTCGATACCGCGAAGAACCTGGTGTACCGGTTCTGGCTGGAGACGCGTCCGCACGACCCGCTGCCGCCGCAAGCCCTGAACGTGCGTGAAGTGGCCGCCGAAGCCGGCGCCGACGTTGCCGATGCATCGGCGCGCGTCTGAAGACGGAGAACACCGAACATGAACCAGCAAGCAGAACCGTTCCTGAGCACCCTCGACCCGCAAGCCGACGCCGCGCAGGTGCACGTGTCGCGCGCCCACGAATCCGCCCATCTGCACGTGAGCGGGCGCGCCACCTACACCGACGACATTCCGATCGTCGCCGGCACGCTGCACGCGGCGCTCGGGTTGTCGGCGAAGCCGCACGCGAAGATCGTGTCGATGAACTTCGACGCGGTGCGCGCGACGCCGGGCGTGGTCGCCGTGTTCACGGCCGACGACATTCCGGGCGTCAACGATTGCGGTCCGATCATCCACGACGATCCGGTGCTCGCGAAGGGCGTCGTGCAGTTCGTCGGCCAGCCGATGTTCATCGTCGTCGCGACGTCGCACGACATCGCGCGGCTCGCCGCGCGCCGTGCGCAGGTCGACTACGAGGAGCTGCCGGCGATCCTGACCGCGCAGGAAGCGCGCGCGGCCGAAACCTACGTGATCCCGCCGCTGAAGCTCGCACGCGGCGATGCGGCCGCGCGGCTCGCGGTCGCGCCGCACCGCGAGTCGGGCGAGATGCTGCTCGGCGGGCAGGAACAGTTCTATCTGGAAGGGCAGATCGCGTACGCGGTGCCGAAGGACGACGACGGCATGCACGTGTATTGCTCGACGCAGCACCCGAGCGAGATGCAGCACCTCGTCGCGCACGTGCTCGGCGTCGCGTCGCACAACGTGCTGGTCGAATGCCGCCGGATGGGCGGCGGGTTCGGCGGCAAGGAATCGCAGTCGGGCCTGTTCGCGTGCTGCGCGGCGCTCGCCGCGTGGAAGCTGCTGTGCCCGGTGAAGCTGCGCCCGGACCGCGACGACGACATGATGATCACCGGCAAGCGGCACGACTTCCATTACCGCTTCGACGTCGGCTACGACGACGACGGCCGCATCGACGGCGTCGCGCTCGACATGACGTCGCGCTGCGGCTTCTCGGCCGACCTGTCCGGCCCGGTGATGACGCGCGCCGTGTGCCACTTCGACAACGCGTACTGGCTCGGCGACGTCGACATCGCCGGCTACTGCGGCAGGACCAACACGCAGTCGAACACCGCGTTCCGCGGCTTCGGCGGCCCGCAGGGCGCGTTCGCGATCGAATACATCCTCGACGACATCGCGCGTTCGCTCGGCCGCGATCCGCTCGACGTGCGCTACGCGAACCTGTACGGCAAGACCGAACGCAACGTGACGCCGTACGGGCAGACGGTCGAGGACAACGTGCTGCAGGAGCTGCTCGGCGAACTCGAGACGACGAGCGACTACCGTGCGCGGCGCGCGGGCGTGCGCGCCTTCAACGCACGCAACACGGTGCTGAAGAAGGGCATCGCGCTCACGCCGGTGAAATTCGGCATCGCGTTCAACGTCACGCACTTCAACCAGGCCGGCGCGCTGGTGCACATCTACACCGACGGCTCGGTGCTCGTGAACCACGGCGGCACGGAGATGGGGCAGGGGCTCAACACGAAGGTCGCGCAGGTGGTCGCGCACGAGCTCGGCATCCGTTTCGGCCGGATCCGCGTGACGGCGACCGATACCAGCAAGGTCGCGAACACGTCCGCGACCGCCGCGTCGACCGGGTCGGACCTGAACGGCAAGGCCGCGCAGGATGCGGCGCGCCAGTTGCGCGAGCGGCTCGCGGTGTTCGCGGCGAAGCAGTTCGGCGACGGCAAGGTCGATGCGGCCGACGTGAAGTTCGGCAACGACGTCGTGTGGGTCGGCGGCCATGGCGTGCCGTTCGGCGAAGTGATCGCGAAGGCGTACCTCGCGCGCGTGCAGCTGTGGTCCGACGGCTTCTATGCGACGCCGAAGCTGTACTGGGACCAGTCGAAGCTGCAGGGCCGGCCGTTCTACTACTACTCGTACGGCGCGGCCGTGTCGGAAGTGGTGATCGACACGCTGACGGGCGAGATGCGCACGCTGCGCGTCGACGCGCTGCACGACGTGGGCGCGTCGCTGAACCCGGCGCTCGACATCGGCCAGGTCGAAGGCGCGTTCATCCAGGGGATGGGCTGGCTCACGACCGAGGAGCTGTGGTGGAACCAGGGCGGCAAGCTGATGACGCATGCGCCGTCGACGTACAAGATCCCGACGGTGAACGACACGCCGCCCGAGTTCAACGTGCGGCTGTTCCAGAACCGCAACGTCGAGGACAGCATCCACCGTTCGAAGGCCGTCGGCGAACCGCCGCTGCTGCTGCCGTTCTCGGTGTTCTTCGCGGTGCGCGACGCCGTGGCCGCGGTCGGCGACTACCGGGTGAATCCGCCGCTCGACGCGCCGGCCACCGGCGAGTCGATCCTGCGCGCGATCGGCGCGGTGCGGGCGGCGAGCGCCACGCGGGCAGGCTGACGTGAACGGGCCCGCTCGTCCACCGCATCCCGCGTCCCACGCGTTCGCCGCTGGCTGCGACGGCGCGTGCGGCAACGCGCGGCCGTCGAACCCGCCGTTCGCGCAAGGCACCGGCCAGCGCAACCGCGCGACCGGCGCGCCGGCGCCGATGCACGTCGTGCTGTTCGGCGCGGGACACGTCGGCCACGCGCTCGTCACGTTGCTCGGCGCGCTGCCGTGCGTCGTGCAGTGGGTCGACACGCGCGACGAGCTGTTCCCGGACGAATGTCCGCCGAACGTGCAGCCGGAGCCGACCGACACGCCGGAGGCCGTCGTCGACGCGGCGCCGCCCGGCGCGTACTTCCTCGTGATGACGCACAACCACGCGCTCGACTTCTCGCTCGCCGCGCAGATCATGCGGCGGCGCGACTATGCGTACTTCGGGATGATCGGCTCGCGCACCAAGCGCGTGAAGTTCGAGCGCCGGCTCGCCGCGCGCGGCGTCGATCCCGCGCGGCTCGTGGAGATGGTGTGCCCGATCGGCGTCGCGGGCATCGTCGACAAGGCGCCGGGCGCGATCGCGGTGGCCGTCTGCGCGGAGCTGCTGCAGGCCCGCTCGGGCATGCCGGTGGCCGCTGCGAAGGCAGTCGCGGCCGGGCGCGCACGCGACGATGTGAGTTGCATGCGATAAGACGCCGACCCCGCGCGGCCGGCGCACGGCCGCGCGTTTTTGCCTACACTGCACGGCAACGCGCGGCAGCGGGCCGCGCTTCATCTCAACGTGCACGCGCCCATGTCCGATCACTCCGTCTATCTCGACGCGCTCGACGCGAGCCTCGTCGCCATCGAGCGCTGGCTGTCCGGCGTCGATACCGCGCCGGCGGCGCTCGACGCGCTGCTCGCGGCGTTTTCCAGTGAATTCACGATGATCCTGACCGACGGCCGCGTGGTCGACCACGACGGCACGCGCGCGCTGTTCGCGAAGCTGGCGGGCGCGAAGCCGGGGCTGCGCATCACGCTGTCGGAGATTCGCGTGCTCGCGGCCGACGCAGCGCATGCGGTGCTCACCTATCTCGAAGCGCAGCACGCGGCAGCGGGCGAGCTGCCCGCGCGCCGCGCGACCGCCGTGTTCACGCGTGATGCGGCGGGCGTCGTGCGCTGGTCCCATCTGCAGGAAACCTTCTGCACGGCCTGAGCGGCCGCGCTGCCTGACCAGCCGCGCTTCACGCCGGCCGCGGCGTCAGCGCTTGCGCGTGCGGACGACCGTCAGCTCGTCGGACACGCTCTGCATCAGCGCGCACAGCCACGCGATGTCGGTCGGCCGATCGGGTTGCGGGTGCGTGAGCAGGTAGCTCTTGATGCGCGGGAACGGCACGGGCGGCGTGGCGACGACGAGCGGCAGCAGTTGCGCATAGTGGGTCGCGAAGCGGCGCGTCGTCGTGAAGATCAGGTCCGACTGCAGCAGCACCTGCGGCACGATGCCGAAGTACGGCAGCGTCGTCACGATGCGCCGCGTGAGGCGCGCGCGTGCCAGGCCGATCTCGATCGCGTTGCGCTTGTCGCCGGTGTACGGCGTCGGCGCGACGTGCGCGGCCGACGCGTACGCTTCGCGTGTGAGCGGTGCGCGGGCGAGCGGATGCGCGTCGCGCATCAGGCACACGATCGTGTCGGAGAACAGGTCCTGGCGTGCGAACTGCGGGTCGGGCTTCGGCCAGTTGCCGATCACGAGATCGAGCGCGCCCGATTCGAGCGCGCCCGCGTGGTCGAGCGCGGGATTCAGCGAATCGATTTCCAGATGGGCATGCGGCGCCGCGTCGCGAAAACGCTCGATCAGCGTCGGCATGAAGAAATCGTTCAGGTAGTCGGGCGCGGCGACGCGGAACGTGCGCCGCGCGGACGACGGATCGAAGTCGCCGTGCGGCGTCGCGATGAAGTCGACCTCGCGCAGCGCGCGCGACGCGGCTTCGAGCAGCGATGCGCCGTATTCGGTCGGCACCATGCCCGACTTGCCGCGCACGAGGATCGGGTCGTTCAGCGTCTCGCGCAGCTTGCGCAGCGCGGTGCTGATCGCGGGCTGGGTCTGGTTCAGCCGCAGCGCGGCCTGCGTGACGCTGCGCTCGAGCAGCAGCGTGCGCAACACGCGCACGAGCCAGATGTCGAGCGAGGCGGTACGGTCGTCGTCCATTCGTGGAGGGTGATTCGGGTGACGCGTAACCTTACCGCAGCCGCGCGTTGCCGTGCGTGATACCGGCCATCACGCACGTCCCTTCGGCAGCGTGCTGATCCGCTTGACCTCGCGCGATTCGAGCCAGTTCGGCGTGCGTGCGCAGTACAGCACCATCGGCAGCGCGTCCTCGCCCCAGAACAATTGCTGGTTCATCCAGAACGTCGGCACGCCGAACACGCCGAGCGCGATCGCGTCGGCCGTGTTGCGCGACAGCTGCGCAGCGGTTTCCTCGAATTCGATCAGCTCGTCGCCGTGGCCGACGCCGACGCGTTCGCACAGCGCCGCGAAGCCTTCCGGCGTCGACGGATCGTTGCCTTCGCGCCAGATGAAACGGAACATTTCCAGCACCGTGACGATATCGGCGCGCAGCGCGATCGCGAGGCGCAGCACCTTGTCGGAATCGAACGGGTGCGCGGGCGGCATCTTGAAGCGGATGCCGAGCTGTTCCGCGCGGAACAGCGCGTGGCGGTACGTGAACACGCGCTTGGCCGGCACGTCGGCGCTCGAGCGCTGGCCCCAGTGGCGCTGCAGGTCGGGCAGCGACACGGCCACCGGGTCGAACGGCACGTCCGGCCATTTGTCGTGCTGCTCGAGCAGCAGATACGAGAACGGCGACACGAAGTCGAAGAACCAGGCGGGTTGGGCGGTATCGAGGCCGGTTGTCATGTCGTTCTCCAGAAGGTGGGGCGTGCGGCGCCTGGCGGCGGCCTCCATGTTACGCGGCGGCACGCGCATGCAGCAATGATCGCGGATCGTCCGCTCACGCGGAACCGGGAGTCGCCCGGGGGGCGTCGCCGGCCGGCGGCGCGGGGTCGGTGCGCCCCTGTGGCGCGCTGCCGGCGCCGGGCGGGCCCGCCGGCGCGTCGTGGTCGTGCGCGGTGAGCCGTTCGCGCACGAAGCCGATGTGCTCGCGCAGCACGTAGAACTGTCCGGCGTACGCGAGCGGCATCTTCATCCGGTTCACGGCTTCCTCGATGTCGTCGAGCTCGTCGAGCAGCTGGACGCGCTCCTCCGCCGTATGTTCGCCGAGCGCGCTGCGCTCGAGCGCGATCAGCGCGCCGTACCACCGGTAGATGCGCGAGCGCACGCGCCAGCCGTACAGCGACGGCACGAGCCGCAGCCCCGGGATCAGCACGACGATCAGCGGCACGACCACCACCAGCAGCCGGTCGACGAGGCTCGCGACCCAGAACGGCAGCCGCCGGTACAGGAAGGTCTTGCCCGACTTGTAGTAGCGCGCGGCATCGTCCGACAGCGGGAAGCCGCGCGTGACGGACGACGGGAATTCACCGGCATGCTGCAGGATCGTCGCGTGGCCGTGCACTTCGCGCGCGGCCTCGATCAGCAGGTCGGACAGCGCGGGGTGCAGCGAGTCGCGCGCGACGAGTTCGATCGTCGGCGCGACCGTGTGGATGTCGGCGGGCGGCAGGTTGCGGCCGAGGTCGTAGACGCCCATCGGCAGCGTGATCGCCGTCAGGTACGGAAAGCGCCGCGCATAGGCCTCGGCCTGCGTGAACGAATACACGTGCACGCCCGGCGCGCGGAACAGCTTCGCCATCACCGGGATCTGCGTCGAGTCGCCGGACAGGAAGGCCGCGTCGATCTTGCCGTCGAGCAGCGCGGTCGCGGCGTCTTCGCCGGCGGTCGGCAACAGCTCGGTCGGGCCGCCCGGCACGATGCCGTTCATCTTCAGCAGCGCGAGGCTCAGTTCGCGCGCGCCGCTGCCTTCCGCGCCGAGCGCGAGCCGCTTGCCCTTGAAGTCGGACAGGCGCGCGACGACCGGGCCGCGGTACATGATCGCGAGCGGCACGTAACCGATGCTGCCGAGCGACACGAGATGCTCGTCGCGCTCCTTCGGGCCGATGCCGCTCTGCACGAAACCGACGTCGACCGGCGCGTTCGGGTTCGACAGCCGCGCGAGGTTCTGCGCGGAACCTTCGGACGATTGAACGTCGAGCGTGACGCCGTTTTTTGCGAGGATCGCCTTGTATTTCTGCGCGGCGTTCCAGTACGTGCTGCCGGGCGGCCCGGACGAGATCACGAGCGTGGACGGCGGCGCCGGCTGGATCAGCTTGACCGCGAGCCAGACGGCCGCGCCGGCGAGCAGCACGGTCGGGCCGATCGACAGCGCGAGGTCGCGCCACGAGACGGCGACGAAGCGGGCGAGGATGCGGCGCGGCGGGCGAGGGCGGGCAGGCTTCATGGGATCGGCGGATGACGCTGGCGTGACGCATCGGTGACGGTCGTCGCGGGACGACGCGGATTCTCGCGGCGATGGTAACCGGTTTCTCCGCGCATGCGCGAGTCGGGCGGGCTCGCGCGGCTGCGCGGCGACGGCGGCGGGCGCCGCCGCGTCAAAAACTTTGCGCTTCCGCGGGCGCTGGATTACATTGTGCGACGCAGCCGCGCCCGATTCGCGCGCGACCCGGCACGTGATGAGACCGGGCGCGTCCGGCCGGCGGCTGTCCGGCCCGGCCGGCCCGCTTTCGCGTGCGCCGGCCGCCGGCCCGTGACGCCTCTCTCGTATCGCCGTGGAAAACACCGGCTGTCCCGCCCGTTCGCGCGCGGGCCGGCTGTTTTTGGGGGTATCCGGCCGTACTGTGCACGGCCGTTCCGGAGTGATAAGGAGATAGCATGAAGTCGATCGTGTTGAGAGCGTTGGGCGTCGCCGTCGTGGCGGCCTGTCTGTCGGGCAGCGTGTATGCGCAGTCGAGCGACGCAGCGGCAACGGAAGCGCCGGCGGCCGCGACGAGCGCGCCGAAGGCCGCCGCGAAAACCGCGAAGAAGGCGAACCGCAAGCTCGGCTACGCGGTGCGCAAGGCCATTACGAAGGCCGGCGGCATCGACGTGGCGAACATCGTCGTGCGCTCGAAGGGCGGCGCGATCTCGCTGGAGGGCACGGTGCCCGACCAGGCACAGATCGACAAGGCGGAAGAGGCGGCCAAGAGCGTGAAGGGCGTGACGTCGGTCTCGAACAAGCTGACGGTGCAGCAGCAGTAACGCCGGGCGGCGGCGCGCGAGCGCCGCGCACGCCCGTTCCAGGCGGGCCCCGGCATGCCGGGGCCCGTTTGCGCTTCAGAGGCCGAAAGCCGCGTGACGCGGCGGCGGACCGATAACGATATCGAGAGGGCGGCGATGACGAAGCTCGGGTGGGGCAGGCGGGTGGTGTGGGGGGCGGCGCTGGCCGCGGTCGCGATGCTCGGCGCCTGCAACGGCGACGATTCGGCCGAGCGCAACCGGTTGCCCGGCTTCGTGGCCGGCAGCGTGCGCACGACGGCCTACGACGGCGCGAGCGACGACCTGCTGACGGCCGGCCTCGGCAAGACGGGCCTCGCCGCGGCGAGCGCGCCCGGCTTCGCGAACCCGGCGCGGCCGACCAGCGCGGAATTGCGCCGCCTCGCGATCTGGTCGAACTACCGCGCGCTCGTCGACATGAGCGCGAACGGCGGCTACGGCCGCTTCTGGGGGCCGAACGTCGACCTCGACGGCAACGATACGCTCGGCGAAGGCAAGATCGCCGGCGCCGAATATCTCGCGTACGCCGATGACGGCAGCGGCACGAAGAACGTGACGCTGCTCGTGCAGGTACCCGCCCGCTTCGATCCCGCGCAGCCCTGCGTCGTCACCGCGACGTCGTCCGGCTCGCGCGGCGTGTACGGCGCGATTTCCGCGGCCGGCGAGTGGGCGCTCAAGCGCGGCTGCGCGGTGGCCTACAACGACAAGGGCGGCGGCAACGGCGCGCATGAGCTCGGCTCCGACACCGTCACGCTGATCGACGGCACGCTCGCCAACGCGGTGCTGGCCGGCACCGCGAGCCTGTTCACCGCGAACGTGACGAGCGGCGATCTCGCCGCGTTCAACAGCCGTTTCCCGAACCGCTACGCGTTCAAGCACGCGCATTCGCAGCAGAACCCGGAGCAGGACTGGGGGCGCGCGACGCTGCAGTCGGTCGAATTTGCGTACTGGGCGCTCAACGAGCAGTTCGGACCGGTGATCGACGGTACGCATCACGGCGTGCGCTATCGCGCGGGCGACATCACGACGATCGCCGCGTCGGTCAGCAACGGCGGCGGCGCGTCGCTCGCGGCGGCCGAGCAGGACAGCCGCGGCTGGATTACCGCGGTCGTGGTCGGCGAGCCGCAGATCAACGTGCGGATGGCGCCGAATGCGGTGGTCCGCGCGGGTGGCCAGCCGGTGCCGTCGTTCGGCCGGCCGCTGGCCGATTACGCGACGCTCGCGAACCTGCTGGAACCGTGCGCGGCCGCGTCGGCGTCGCTCGCCGGCGCGCCGTACCTGAGCGCGCTGCCGGCCGCGACCACGCAGTCGATCCGCACGCAGCGCTGCGCGACGCTCGCCGCGGCCGGGCTGGTGGCGGGCGCCGACACGCAGAGCCAGGCGGCCGACGCGCTCGCGCAGCTCCACGCGGCCGGCTATCTGGCCGATTCCGACCTGTTGCAGGCGTCGATGTGGGATTCGCAGGCGATTCCCGCGATCGCGGTCACCTATGCGAACGCGTACACGCGCTCGCGCGTCACCGACAACCTGTGCAACTTCAGCTTCGCGACGACGAACCCGGCGACGGGCGCGGTCGCGCCACCCGCCGCGTCGCCGATGCCGGCCGTGTTCGGCGCCGGCAACGGCGTGCCGCCGACGGCCGGCATCAATCTCGTGTTCAACAACGGCGCCAGTGTCGACCACCGGCTCGCGACGCCCGATGCGAGCTTCGCGGGCGCGCTGTGCCTGCGCCAGCTGTGGACCAACGGGATGCTCGGGATGCCCGCGAACGTCGATGCAGTGCGCGTGAACGCGAACCTGCACGGCAAGCCGGCGATCATCGTGCAGGGCCGCAGCGACGCGCTCGTGCCGGTGAACCACGCGTCGCGTGCGTACGTCGCGCAGAACGGCATCAGCGAAGCCGGGCGCAGCCAGCTGGTGTTCTACGAGGTGACCAACGGCCAGCACTTCGACGCGTTCCTGTCGGTGCCGGGCTTCGACACGCGCTTCGTGCCGGTTCACTACTACAACGTGCAGGCGTTGAACCTGATGTGGCAGCACCTGAAGAACGGCGCGCCGCTGCCGCCGTCGCAGGTGATCCGCACGGTGCCGCGCGGCGGCACGCCGGGCGCCGCGCCCGCGCTGACGAGCGCGAACCTGCCGCCGATCTCGGCCGCGCCGGGCGCGAACGCGATTTCCGTCGGCGCCGGCACGATCGACGTGCCGCTCTGACGGCCGGGCCGTCGCGCCCCCTCCCGCCAGCCGGACAGTCGTCCGGCTTTTTTATCGACGTCGCCTGGAATCGGTCCCGTACTGCCTTCCATCCGAATGGCGAGCGCTGTAACAAATTATTACTTTACGGCGATAAATCCGGAACCTAATATGCGCCGGTATTTTCACTTAATTTAATAAATTACTGATACGAGAATATTCCTTTCCGTTTAGTTAATCGATCCTTTCGGTTTTATTCAATCTGCTCGAGTCGCGATTGATCGCCGTTTCGCGATTAATCGGTGTCTCGCCGACGGGAATCGTTCGTCCGTTCGAAGTGAAGGCGCCCCAGTGGGCGGGCTTCACGGGGTGATTCTTTGTCATCGATTTCGTGCGCGTGCGAATTCGAGAAATGAATTCATATTGCCGCGAACCGTTGAATGGTCGTTTGCAATGGAATTGATTCCATTGTGCGGTTGCAAAAGCATGGGTGGGGTAAATCGTGCCGGTCGGTATGCGCCGATCCGGTAAAAAACTCGGAGTGCGTCGCATAACGAATGCATTCCTGGTGCGGAGCGCCGGCGCAAATGATCCTTTGCGACCGGCGGTATTTATCGTTCTGTTCGAGAGGCAATAATGACGACACGGAAGTCCTTGAAAGACGGTTTCGCGCTATTCGGAACGACCTTGAGCGTACCGCTCGCCGCCGCGGCGGCCGCGGCGCTGCTCGTCACGGGGTGTGGCGGCGACGACGGGCCGAGCCCGAGCGCGGCGGCCGCCACCGCGGCCGCGACGTCCAGCGGCAGCACGTCGGCCACCGCCGACGCCACGACCGCCACCGCGGCCGACCAGCCGTACGTCGACACCGACGTGTACGGCACCGGGCCGAACGACGCGGTCACCGACTCGACGGAAGGCGCGGCGGTCGTGCACCGGCAGGTCGCGATCGGCGGCAAGACGATCAAGTACACGGCCACCACCGGCCACCTGACGACGATCGATCCGATCACGTCGGCGCCGAACGCGAAGATGTTCTACGTCGCGTACACGCAGGACAATCCGGACCCGTCGAAGCCGCGCCCGGTCACGTTCTTCTACAATGGCGGCCCCGGCTCGTCGTCGGTCTACCTGCTGCTCGGCTCGTACGGGCCGAAGCGCCTGCAGTCGTCGTTCCCCAACTTCACGCCGCCCGCGCCGTACAAGCTGCTCGACAACCCGGACAGCCTGCTCGACCGCACCGATCTCGTGTTCATCAACCCGGTCGGCACCGGTTACTCGACGGCGATCGCCCCGGCGAAGAACAAGGACTTCTGGGGCACCGACCAGGACGCGCGCTCGATCGACCGTTTCATCCAGCGCTACCTGACCAAGTATTCGCGCTGGAATTCGCCGAAGTTCCTGTACGGCGAGTCGTATGGCACCGCGCGCAGCGCGGTCGTGTCGTGGGTGCTGCACGAGGACGGCATCGACCTGAACGGGATCACGTTGCAGTCGTCGATCCTCGACTATGCGAACGCGCTGTCCGCGCCGGGCACGTTCCCGACGCTCGCGGCCGACGCGTTCTACTGGAAGAAGACGACGCTGAACCCGACGCCGACCGATCTCGACGCGTACATGGTCCAGGCCCGCAACTACGCGGACAACACGCTCGCGCCGCTCGCGCAGAAGCCGAACCCGCAGGACGGCGGCTTCGTGAACGTGCGGCTGAACCTGAAGCTCGCGACCGCGCAGCAGATGGGCGCTTACATCGGCACGGACCCGACGTCGCTGATCCAGACCTTCGGCAACCCGGCCGCGCTCGGCAACGTGCCGTCGTCGGACGACAACCCGCCGTACACGTTCTTCCTGACGCTCGTGCCGGGCACGCAGATCGGCCAGTACGACGGTCGCGCGAACTTCACGGGCAAGGGCATCGCGCCGTACATCCTGCCGAACTCCGGCAGCAACGATCCGTCGATCACGAACGTCGGCGGCGCTTATACGGTGCTGTGGAACAGCTACATCAACACCGACCTCAAGTACACGTCGACGTCGTCGTTCGTGGACCTGAACGACCAGGTCTTCAACAACTGGGACTTCAGCCATATCGACCCGACCGGCGCGAACAAGGGCGGTGGCAATACGCTGTACACGGCCGGCGACCTGGCGTCGACGATGAGCGTGAACCCGGACCTGAAGGTGCTGTCGGCGAACGGCTATTTCGACGCCGTCACGCCGTTCCACCAGACGGAGCTGACGCTCGCGCAGATGCCGCTCGATCCGACGCTCAAGGCGCAGAACCTGACGATCAAGAACTACCCGTCGGGCCACATGATCTACCTGAACGACGCGTCGCGGACCGCGCTGAAGGGCGATCTCGCCAGCTTCTACGACGGCATCCTCGCGAACCGCACCGCGCTGCAGCGCGTGCTGAAGCTGCAGGCGCGCACGCAGCAGTTGAAGCAGCAGAAACTGCAGCAGCAGGGGCAGTAAGCGCGGCGGGCGGCGGGTGGTGCCCGCCGCGACGCGACGAAAAAGTGCACTCGCGCAATGCGGGCCGGTGCTTCCGGTCTCGTGCGTTGGTGGCGTCGCTGTTGTTCCAGATGCCCCGTGAGTCATGGACTCCCGGGGCATCGGTTTTTGTGTTCGACGGGCGTCGCCCCGGAAGTTGCGGGTGATGGCACACTTAATCCTCGAAATAGGGATTGATATCCCTCTATTGAGGATTAGGTGAAAAATCCTCATAATGAGGACAGTCATCCCCGATCCAAGGATTTTTGTGGGCGTCGCCGACTTTCTCCTCACACCCGGTATGCAACGTGTGCTGGGTGCCACGCTGCTAGAACCCGACTGCTGCTTTACGCTGCAGGAATTGCTGCGTCTGGCAAGCAGTGGACACGGCAGCGCTCAAAAGCAGATAGACCGGCTGATTGAGGCCGGCGTACTCAAGGAGGACGCGCGCCGAGGCCGGCAGCGGAGCATCCGCGCAAATACGGACTTCGTCCTCTATCCGGAACTCGTCGAGATCGCGCGAAAGACGTTCGCTGTCGCGGAGCCGTTGAAGGACGCCTTGTTGCCTTTTGCCGGGCATATTTCCACGGCCTTCGTGTTTGGCTCGGTGGCCAAGGGTACCGACAGCAGCCGAAGCGACATCGACCTGATCGTCATCGGCGACGCCCAACTTCTCGAGCTATCCGAAGCCTTGCACGCGGCCGAGCATGATCTGCGGCGTCCCATCAACTTCTCGTTGTACGAACCTGCCGAATGGGCCGCGCTGGTCGATAGCGATCCCGTTATCGCGCAGATCGCCCAGGGCCCGACTTTGAGGATTCTGTGATGCCGCGTCCGACCGAATACGAAAACCTCGTCAAGACGAGAGCCTTCGAGGCGGTTGCGCCGACGCCCGGGGCAATCGCGGGCTTCCTGCGCAATGCGGAGGACTACAAGGCCACTGCCGACGAACTGGATCCCACCCGGCATTTGCAGGTATTTACCTTGGCCTACGAAGGCTACTTCCAGCTCGTACAGGCTGTTCTCGAGTTCTACGAGGTGAGGGCCAAAGATGCCGGCCGCAATCTGGCTATCCAGCGCGTTTCCACCTCGTTGGGTGTGAGCCCCCCGGAATTCGCCTTCATCACGAAGGCCCACGAGCGACGCAACGGCACGTCGTACGTTTCGCCGTTTCCGCCGGTGTCGAAAGCCGAGGCCGCCACCATGCTGGGCATCCTGGAGAAATACCTGCCTATTGCACGTGCGCTGACCGGTATGTCGTGAAACCGCTTGGTCGTCCGTCAAGACAGGCGACAGATGGTTGTGGGGGGTACTCACTGAGGCGGCGTTTTTCGGCAGGCGTGAGAGGCTGGTTACGCCAGCACGAGCCGCACGCCGACCGCGACGAGCGTCGCGGCGAGCAGGTTGCGCAGCAGCCGCTCGGGCGCGCGCGCCGACAGCAGGCTGCCGAGCACGATGCCGGGCAGCGAACCGAGCAGCAGCGACAGCAGCATCGACCAGTCGACCGAGCCGAGCAGCCAGTGGCCCATGCCCGCGACCAGCGTGAGCGGCACCGCATGCGCGATGTCGGAACCGACGATGCGGGTCGTCGCGAGCAGCGGATACAGCAGCAGGAGCACGGTCACGCCGATCGCGCCGGCGCCGACCGACGTCATCGACACGAGCACGCCGAGCACGGCGCCCGTCAGCACGGTCGACCACAGCGTGCGTGCGGGGCTCGGCGCGAGTGGGTTGCGCGCGGCGAATGCCGTGAGCTGCGGCCGGAAGATCAACGCGAGCGACGTGAGCAGCAGCGCGACCCCGAGCACGAGCTGGATCATCCGCGCGGTGCCCGGCGTGTTCATCCCGTGCGTGTGCAGCCACCACAGCGTGAGCGCCGCGGCCGGCACGCTGCCCGCCGCGAGCCGGCCGGTGATGCGCCAGTCGATCGAGCCTTTCAGGCCGTGGACCAGCGTGCCGGTGGCCTTGGTCGCGGCCGCGTACAGCAGGTCGGTGCCGACCGCCGTCGCGGGGTGGACGCCGAACAGCAGCACGAGAATCGGCGTCATCAACGAACCGCCGCCGACGCCCGTCAGGCCGACGAGAATGCCGACGAACAGGCCGGACAGGGAGTACAGCAGATCGATATGGGGAAGCGACATCGGAAGCAGGCGGTTATGCGGCGTTCGGCGACGGCGCGCGGCCGCGGCGGCGCGCATCAAAGTCCGCCATTGTCGCAAAAGTGGCGCGTCAATGTACGACCGCGTTAAAAATCGGCCGGGAAGGCTCGCGCGGGCGGCGGCCGGCGGGATGTGAAACGGGCGTTTGAGCCGGGGGGCGAGGATCGTCGTCAGCCTGACAGGTATGACGAACCGCGCGCCTCCGCCGCGCGCAAAAAAGGGCGCGACACTGCGCGCCCTGATTCGATGCAGGCTCCCGGTTCGGCTGCCGACGGTCAGTGCAGCGCCGGGCCGGCGCCTTCGACCGCGCGTGGCGGCCGGATCCGCAGCGCGAACCCGATCAGCGCGGCCACGGCCGCGAACGCCGCGCCGAATGCGAAGGCCGCGTGGTAGCCGCCGTTCAGCGCGTCGAGCGGCGCGGCCCGCGCTGCCGCGAGCGCGTCGGTGCGCGCGCCGGCGAGACTCGCGAGGACCGCGAGCCCGAGCGCGCCGCCCATCATGAACGCGGTGTTGACGATGCCCGACGCGAGCCCGGAATCGGCCGGGTCGACGTCGCTCATCGCGGCGAGCAGCATCGGATTGAACGCGACGCCCGCGCCGATGCCGAGCAGCGTCATGCCGGGCAGCACGTGCCACACGAAACCGCCGTCGACCGGCGCGCGCGAGAACAGCGCGAGGCCGCATGCCGCGATCAGCAGGCCGGCGGCGATCGGGCCGCGGATCCCGAAACGCATCACGATCCGGGCCGACAGCCCGAGCGAGAACGCGGCCATGATCAGGTTCGCCGGCAGGAACGCGAGGCCGACCTGCAGCGGCCCGTAGCCGAGCACGCGCTGCATGTACAGCGCGGACAGGAAGAACCACGCGAACATCGCCGCCGCCCACAGCACGGCGATCGTGTTCGCGAGCGCGACGTTGCGCGCGGCGAACAGCGTGAGCGGCATCAACGGATGCGCGGCGCGCGACTCGATCGCGATGAACAGCGCGAGCAGCACGACGGCCGCGCCGATCAGTGCGACGGTCTGCGTCGACAGCCAGCCGGCCTCGTTGCCGCCGACGATCCCGTAGACGGCCAGCATCAGCGACGCGGTCACGGTGATCGCGCCGGCGACGTCGAGCCGCGCCGTGCCGGCCGGCGCACGCGTGCGCGGCAGCAGCGCGACGCACATCGCGTAGACCGCGACGCCGATCGGCAGGTTGACGAGAAAGATCCAGTGCCACGACAGCGAGCTCGTCAGCAGCCCGCCGAGCAGCACGCCGATGCTGCCGCCGCCCGCGCACACGAAGCCGTAGACGCCCATCGCGCGGGCGCGTTCGCCGGGTGCCGTGAAGAGGTTCATGATCAGCGACAGCGAGACGGCCGACACGACCGCGCCGCCGAGCCCCTGCACCGCGCGCGCGGCGATCAGCATCGCCTGCGATTGCGCGAGGCCGCAGGCGAGCGACGCGAGCGTGAACACGACGAGGCCCGCGAGGAACATGCGTCGCTGGCCGTACAGGTCGCCGAGCCGGCCGCCGAGCAGCAGGCAGCCGCCGAACGTCAGCAGGTATGCGTTGACGACCCACACGAGGGCCGTTTCGGTGAAGTGGAGGTCGGTGCTGATCGACGGCAGCGCAACGTTCACGATCGTGCTGTCGAGCACGATCATCAGCACGCCGAGACAGAGCACGATCAGCGCGTACCAGCGCTTCTCGCCGTGAATCCCGTGGGTCATGGGCCTGCAGCCTTCTGATAGTTATTTGAAAGGATGCATTGTAGACGTCGACGGCGCGGGCTTCCTGCCGGTTTGTGGCAGGAGCGTCGCGTAGTGGCGCCCGGCCCGGCGCGCGTGCAGCGGGAGGCGCGTTACGACCGGGGCAGTTCGCAGCCGTCGGGGCCGCAGGCGGCCGCGTCGCTGCCGCCGAGTTCGACGATGCCGTCGCGCCACGCCTGGTCGAGCGCCTGCGCGAACGCGTCGGCCGGCTGCGCGCCGGACACCGCGTAGCGGCCGCCGAACACGAACAGCGGCACGCCGCGCCCGCCGATCTGCGCGGCCCGCGCGATGTCGGCCTCGACTTCGTCGCGGTGCGCGTCGCTGTGCAGCACCGCTTCGACGGCCGAGCGCTCGAGCCCGGCTTCGACCGCAAATTCGGTCAGCGCGGCATGATCGAACAGCGAGCCGTGTTCGCAGAAATACGCGCGATAGAGCCGCTCGGTCAGCGCATGCGCGCGACCCGTGGCTTCCGCGAGCTTGACGAGCCGGTGGCCGTCGAGCGTGTCGCCGACGAGCGTGCCGGGCAGGTCGTAGCGCAGCCCGACGCTCGCTGCCGCCTCGGTCACCTGGCGCAGCATCTGGTCGACCTGCGCGGGCGACATCCGGTACTTGCCCGCCAACATCGCCTCGACCGGCTCGACGGGCTGGCCGGGCATCAGCCGGTATGCGCGCAGCGCGACGTCGACGCGGTCGGCATGCGCGAACGCGGCCAGCGCCTCGTCGAAGCGGCGCTTGCCGATCCAGCACCACGGGCAGATCAGGTCGGACCAGATTTCGACGGTCAGGGTCGGGCGGGCAGTCGGGGCAGGAGCGGTCGTCATGGGCGGTCCGGGGCGGCAAAAAGTGTAACCGAGACTATATCACTTTATGTTTCGACGTTTCGTCGTCCGGGGGACCGTGCGGAAGGGGCCGCGCCCGCCTGTCGCGAAGCATGGACGCGAAACCGGCAGTCCAGCCCGGTACCGATGACCGGGCCGGCCGTCATTACGCTCGCCGCGTCGCGTTCAGGCGTCGCCTTGGGTTTCCTTCAGATGCTTGAGGTGCTTATAGACCGTCGCGCGCCCCATCCCGAGCACGTTCGCGACGTAGTTCGCCGCGCTCTTGCCGCGGAACGCGCCTTCCGCATACAGCGCCTCGACGAGCTCGCGCCGGTGTTCGCGCGTGAGCCCGTTCAGCCCGACCTGGCGCTCGCGCAGCCAGCCGTGCAGGAACGTGTTGATGCGCTCCTGCCAGTCGTCGCGGAACAGCTCGTCGGGCTGCGCGACGACGCCCGCGCCCTTGATGAAGAGGTCGAGCGTCGCGCGTACCTCGTCGAACACCGCGATGTTGAAGTTGATGCACATCATCCCGGCCGCCCGGCCTTCGTCGTCGAACAGCACGTTGCTGACGCAGCGCATGCGCCGGCCGTCCCAGTTCAGCTTCTCGTACGGCCCGATCACGCGCTCGCGCGCCGAATGATCGATTTCCTCGAGCGCCGAATCGTCGCCGACCTCGCGCTTGGACAGGTTGTTCGCGAGATACAGCACGGTTTGGTCGTGCAGGTCGTGGATCACGACTTCCGCGTACGGGAAGAACAGCGCGGCGATACCGTCGGCGATCGGCGCATAGCGGGTGAGCAGCAGGTCTTTGACGGGAGATTTCTTCTTGCGCATCGGTGTCGCGATCTCGGGTGGGCGGGCGCCGGGCAGCGTGCCGGGCCGGCGAGCCGGCGTACCGTCGGTCGGCATGCCCGTGCGCGCGCGCGCGGCCGCCGCGGCGGTTGCGCCATTGTATCGGCCCCGCGTGCGCGTGCCGCTCATGCGCGCGTCAGATGCGTGTACAGCGCGTGCGCGATCGCGATGTCCTCGAGCCCGAGGCCGATCGAGCGAAAGAACGCGTGACGCGTGCGCGATGGCGCGGCGCAACTGCCGGCGACGAGCGCGGGCAGGTCGCCGACGATCCGGCCGGCATCCCAGCCGTGCTCGGCCGCGGCGATCTGCATCTCGCCGGCGCTCGCGGGCGTCGTGTGCCGGTAGTCGCAGTAGACGTCCATGTCCGGCAGCCACGCGGGCGGGATTTCGTGCGCGCGCGCGACGTTCGTGCTGATCGACGTGACGAGCGCGGGGCGCGTGAGCATTCCCTCGCCGAGCACGGGCGTGCCCGACGACGTGCACAGCATCACCACGTCCGCGTCGCGCACGCAAGCCTCGACGCTCGCCGCCGCGCGTGTGCGCGGGTCGAGCGCGGCGAGGCCCGCCTGCAGCGCCGCGTTGCCGGCCAGCGCGGGCGAGTACACGCGGATCGTGTCCCAGTCGCGCAGCGCCGCCGTGTGCTTCAGGTGCGCGAGGCCGACCGCGCCCGCGCCGACGATCGCGAGATGGCGCGCGTCGCGCGGCGCGAGGCAGTCGACCGCGAGCGCCGTCGTGCCGGCCGTGCGCTCGACGGTCAGCAACCCGGCGTCGCACCACATCAGCGGCTGGCCGGTTTGCATCGACATCAGCGCGGTCCACGCGGTGACGATCGGTTTGCCGTCGGGCTTGCCGCCCGTCACGACGTACGGCGACAGCTTCGCGCCGAATACCTGTGCGTCGGCGAGCGCGCCGAGATACGTGATGAAGTCGCCGGCCTGGTCGGGAAACAGCGTGAGCGTCTGCGGCGGCTGCACCGCGCGCGCCGCGGCGAGCGACGCGAACATGCGGCGCAGCGTGCCGAGCACGTCGAGCGACGGCAGCGCCGCGCGCACCGCGGCCTCGTCGACGGTCAGCGGCAGGGTAGGGACGGTTTGCGTCATGAGGACATCTCCGGTTCGGGCTGGACAGAAAGTCTCGAAAGACGGCGTCCGGTGGGGTTTGTTATGGATGAAAAGTCTAATATAGACAAATGAAATCGGGAGGATTTTTATTTTCGGGACAGAGATTCTTTGCCGTCGTCATGAAAAACGCCATGAAATCAACGGTATTCAGAGCGGGTGACGAAATTTCGACGTGAAGCAGCAGCGCGATCTCCTCGTATCCCCTATGGTCTATAGTAGACTTTAAGTCTATATTTCTGCGTGCGGGACCCGACACGTCGCCATGCGGCGGCCACCTGTGTCGAATGCCGACCCGGCGCCCGACCCGGCGCGCCGTACGACCCGATCTTCATCGCCACACTCCAGAACAGAAGGACCGTCATGAACTGGAAACTTTCCCTCTGCGCCGCTGCGGCGCTCGCGTGCGCGGCCGTCACGGCCCATGCGGAAACCACGTTGCGCTTCGGGATCGAAGCCGCCTATCCGCCGTTCGAGAGCAAGACGCCGGCCGGCCAGTTGCAGGGTTTCGACGTCGACGTCGGCAACGCGGTATGCGCGAAGCTGAACATGAAGTGCGTGTGGGTCGAGAATTCATTCGACGGGCTGATCCCGGCGCTGCAGGCGCGCAAGTTCGACGCGATCAACTCGGCGATGAACATCACCGCGAAGCGCAAGCAGAGCATCGATTTCACGCCGGCGATCTACGTGGTGCCGATCGTGATGGTCGCGAAGCACGGCTCGCCGCTGAAGCCCGACGTCGCGAGCCTGCGCGGCAAGCACGTCGGCGTGCTGCAGGGCTCGTCGCAGGAGGATTTCCTGAAGGCGCACTGGGCCAATGCGGGCGTGGCCGTCGTGTCGTACCAGGATCAGGACCAGATCTATGCCGATCTCGTCGCGGGGCGTCTCGACGCGGCCGTGCAGGAAGCGCAGACCGCGCAGGACGGGTTCCTCGACAAGCCGGCCGGCCGCGACTACCAGATCGTCGGCGAACCGCTGAAGGATCCGGCGACGCTCGGCGAAGGCACCGGCTTCGGGATGCGCAAGAACGACAAGGCGCTGCAGGCGAAGATCGTCAGCGCGCTCGACGCGCTGAAGAAGGACGGCACGCTGAGCGTGCTGTCGCAGAAGTACTTCAAGCGCGACATCATCGCGAAGTAAGCGCCGCCGCGTGCCGGCCGCGGGGCCGGCGCACGGCGCATCCCATCTCGACGCAGTGCGGGGAACCATGGATTTCGACGTGATCGTTCTGGGGGCCGGCATCGTCGGCGTGTCGTCGGCGCTGCATCTGCAGGATCGCGGGCTGCGCGTCGCGCTCGTCGACCGGCGCGCGCCCGGCGAGGAAACCAGCCACGGCAATGCGGGACTGATCGAGCGCTCGTCGGTCGTGCCGTATGCGTTTCCGCGCCGGCTCGGCACGCTGCTGCGCTATGCGCGCAACCGCTCGGTCGATCTCTATTGGGACTACCGCGCGCTGCCCGCGTATGCGGGCTGGCTCGCACGCTTCTGGCGCGAATCGTCGCCGCAGCGGCTCGCGGCCGCCGCGCGCGACCTGCTGCCGCTCGTTGCGGCGAGCGTCGTCGAGCACGATGCGCTGCTCGCGCGCACCGACGCGCAGCCGCTCGTGCACGACGGCGGCTGGATCGAGGCGTTTCGTTTGCCCGCGTTGTTCGACGCGGAAGCGCGCGCGCAGCAGCGCGTGGCCGATGCGCACGGGCTGCGGATGACCGTGCTCGACGCGCATGCGCTGCGCGCGCGCGAGCCCGGTATCGGCGACGCCTTCTGCGGCGCCTTTCACTGGCAGGACCCGAAGACCGTGTCGAGCCCGGGCGGGCTGACCAAGGCCTATGCGCGGCTGTTCGAGCGTGACGGCGGCACGTTCGTGCGCGGCGACGCGACGACGCTCGTGCAGGTGGATGACAGCTGGCAGGTCCGGACCGAACACGGGCCGCTCGCGGCACGCTCGGCCGTGGTCGCGCTGGGCCCGTGGTCCGATCAGGTGTTCGCGCCGCTCGGTTACCGGATTCCGCTGCGCGCGAAGCGCGGCTATCACATGCATTACCGGCCGACGCGCACGCCGCTGAACGTGCCCGTGTGCGATACCGAGGCAGGCTTCGTCGTCGCGCCGATGGAGGGCGGCCGCCTGCGGCTCACGACGGGCGTCGAGATCGCGCCGCGCGACGCGCCGCCGACCGGCGTGCAGCTTGCGCGCGCCGAGCCGCTGGCGCGCGACGCGTTCGGCATCGGCGAGCGGCTCGACCCGGAGCCGTGGCTCGGGATGCGGCCGTGCACGCCCGACATGCGCCCGGTGATCGGGCCCGCGCCGCGCCACCGGCATTTGTGGTTCGCGTTCGGTCATTGCCATCACGGACTCACGCTCGGGCCCGCGACCGGCCGCCTGCTCGCCGAAATGATGACGGGCGCGCCGACCTATATCGATCCCCATCCGTACCGGCCCGCACGCTTCGGCTGAGCCTGCGGCGCGCAGATGCGGCTTCGGCCGCCGGCACGCGCCGGTGGCCATGCGCACGCTTCACAGTTTTTCATTCTGCTATCCGGATTATCGAAATCCACGCAATCGTAAATGATCTGCGTAATCGATAAGAAAGAAAATCGCGCGATAAAAGAAAATCAGCAAATTCGCGATTTATCAATGCATTTTCATATTGCTGAAATGCGTAATGGGCAGTCCGTCGTGGCGGTATGGGGTCTCATCGTGCCCGCGTGTTTCGACGTTACGCGGAATGTACCGGAACACGTTACTACGGGGCTCGCAAACGTTACGTTACATCCGCGCTCCGGCGACCTTTTTCATCAGACGATTCAGGCTCCGCAATTCAGGAATTTCGCCTGAAATCGATTAAAAAACGTTATTGCCGGTCATTGGGCAGACGAATCAATCCCGTTTTTTGGAATTGGCACGCTTCGTGCAATCCGTCCCCATGCTTTGTCAACGTAGTGCCAACCGAGATGGGGAAAATAAAGATGGGACAGAATTTTAAATTGACGGGTGTGGCGCTGTCGGTCGCGACGGTGTTCGGGGTGCTGGCTTCGGGTTCCGCGATGGCGGGGGCGCTCGACTCGCTGCCGATCCCGCAAGTGATCGTCAATCCGCCGACGAACAGCGTGTCGGTCGGGCTGGTCGCGACGGGCACGTCGCCGCTGGGCTCGGTCACCGTGACGGCGGGCGGGTCGGGGGCGATTCAGACGTCGCTCGGTGATCCGGGACACGTGCTGTCCGGCGCCGTGGGGGCGGTGACAGGTGCACTCGGCGGTGGCGGCGGGCTGCAGCCGCTGGCGCCGGTGCAAGGCGTGGTGAATCAGGTGACCGGGGCGCTCGGCGGTGGCAACCCGGCAGGCGCGCTGACCGGGGTGCTGAATACGGCGACGGGCGCGCTGAGCAATGCGGTTGGCACGGCAACGGGTGCGCTGGGCGGCATCGGCGGCGGCGCGAATCCGCTGGCGCCGGTTCAGGGTGTGGTGAATCAGGTGACGGGTGCGCTCGGTGGCGGCAACCCAGCAGGTGCGCTGAGCGGTGCCGTGGGTACGGTCACCGGCGCGCTGGGCGGCATCGGTGGCGGCGCGAATCCGCTGGCGCCGGTTCAGGGTGTGGTGAATCAAGTAACGGGTGCGTTGAGCGGCGGCAACCCGGCTGGCGCGCTGACCGGCGCGCTGAACACGGCAACCGGTACGTTGAGCAACGCGCTCGGTACGGCAACGGGTGCGCTGGGCGGCATCGGTGGGGGCTCGAACCCGCTGGCGCCGGTTCAGGGTGTGGTGAATCAAGTAACGGGTGCCCTGAGCGGCGGCAACCCGGCCGGTGCATTGACCGGCGCGGTGAATACGGCAACCGGCACGCTGAGCAACGCGCTCGGCGCCGCAACGGGCGCGCTGGGCGGCATCGGCGGCGGCTCGAACCCGCTGGCACCGGTGCAAGGCGTCGTGAACCAAGTAACAGGTGCACTCGGTGGCGGTAATCCGGCAGGTGCACTGAGCGGCGCCGTGGGTACGGTCACCGGCGCGCTCGGCAATCTGGGCGGTGGCGGGAACCCGCTGGCACCGGTTCAGGGTGTCGTGAACGGGCTCACGGGCACGATCGGCGGTGGCGATCCGGCCGGTGCGCTGACCGGCGCCGTGGGCACGGTCACCGGGGCGTTGGGCAACCTTGGCGGCGGCTCGAACCCGCTGGCGCCGGTGCAAGGCGTAGTGAACGGCGTGACGGGTGCACTTGGCGGCAGCAATCCCGCAGGCGCACTGACCGGCGCGCTCGGCACGGTAACCGGCGCACTGGGTGGCGTTGGCGGCGGCAACCCGGCAGGTGCCTTGACCGGTGCCCTCGGTACGGTAGCCGGTGCATTGGGCGGCGTTGGCGGCGGCAACCCGGCAGGCGCACTGACCGGTGCCCTCGGTACGGTAACCGGCGCACTGGGCGGTGTTGGCGGCGGCAATCCGGCAGGCGCCTTGACCGGTGCCCTCGGTACGGTAACCGGCGCACTGGGCGGCGTTGGCGGCGGTAATCCGGCAGGCGCCTTGACCGGTGCCCTCGGCACGGTAACCGGCGCACTGGGCAACCTCGGCGGCGGCGCAAACCCGATCACCCCGATCCAGAACGTCGTGAACCAGGTCACGGGCACGCTCGGCAGCGGCAACCCGGCCGGCGCACTGAGCAACGCGGTCAACACGATCACGGGCACGCTTGGCAACGTCGGCGGCGCCGGGAGCCCGCTCGCGCCGGTGCAAGGTGCCGTCACGCAGCTCGCCGGCACGCTCGGCAACGGCGATCCTGCCGGTGCGCTGACGAACGCGCTGAACTCGGTGACGGGCGCGCTCAGCGGCGCGAACCCGCTGGCGCCGGTGCAGGGTGTCGTCAACCAGGTCGTCGGCACGCTGTCCGGTGCCGGCGGCGGCAGCCCGATCACGCCGATCACGAACCTCGTCAACGGTCTGCAGAATGCGCTGCCGGGCGGTAATCCGGCCGGCGCGCTGACCGGCGCACTCGGTTCGGTGACGGGCGCGCTCGGCAATCTCGGCGGCTCCAACCCGCTGGCGCCGGTGCAAGGCGTCGTGAACCAGGTCGTCGGCACACTGGGCGGCAGCAACCCGGCCGGCACGCTGAGCAACGCGATCGGCACGGCCACGGGCGCCCTCGGCAACGCGGTCGGCTCGGCGGCGGGCGCGCTCGGCGCACTGGGCGGCACCAACCCGCTGGCGCCGGTGCAGGGTGTCGTGAACCAGGTCGTCGGCACGCTCGGCGGCGGCAATCCGGCCGGTGCACTGACGGGCGCGCTGAACTCGGTGACGGGTGCCCTCGGCAATCTCGGCGGCTCCAACCCGCTGGCGCCGGTGCAAGGCGTCGTGAACCAGATGGTCGGCACGCTGTCCGGCGCCACGGGCAACAGCCCGATCGCGCCGATCACGAACCTCGTGAGCGGCCTGACGGGCGGCGGCAACCCGGCCGGCGCACTGACCGGTGCGCTCGGTTCGGTGACGGGCGCACTCGGATCCGGCCCGGCGGCACTCGGCCAGGCGGCCGGCGCGCTGTCGGGGGCGGCCGGTTCGACGGCAGCGGCGGGCGGCAGCCTGCTCGGCGCGGGCGCGAACGCGGCCGGCGGTACGGCCGGCGCGGTCGGTTCGCTGCTGACGACGGGGGCCAACTCGACGGCGACGGTCGTCAACGCGGTCGGCACGTCGGTGGGCACGGCGCTCGGTTCCGCGCCGAGCCTGTCGGTGACGCCGCATTCGGGCAACAGCTCGCCGAACAACCCGCTCGCACCGGTGACGACGCTGCTCCAGTCGCTGACCGGCGCGTTGCCGAGGTAAGCGGCCGAAACCGGCCGAACCTGCACGACGGCGCTGCATCGGCCGTCGTGCGAAACGGACGTGCAATACGGGTCGCGCAACGCGGCATGACAGCGATGTCATGCCGCGTTGTCGTTGTGCGCCCAGCATGGGCGCACTCCTGCGGGTGCAAGTCCCGCCATAAGCTGGTCACAGCGAATGAAGTGAAGCGCAACTGCATGAGGGCGACCGAATGTGGAGAGGAAGCGTGGAGCGTAAATCGTGAGCCGATGGACAAGAACTGCATAGAAGGCGCTGCCGTGCAGGGCGAGCGGGCAACGCACCGCGAAGCTCTCGTGACCAAGGCGAAGCAGCGTAAATGCGGCGGTTGTGCGATGAAGGAGTGCGCTCTTACCCAATGGGATGGACGCCCCCACTCGTAACGGCATCAATGTGCCAAAGTGGAAGTGTCGAGCAACCACTTGAACCGAGGGGAGCGTCATCATGCAGATTACGACGATAGGCATCGATCTGGCAAA